>JAGPEW010000002.1 GCA_018056825.1 Candidatus Sordicultor aquaticus | reverse complement strand
GCAAAGAGAGCAGGTATCTTCTGCTATCCACCCTCGACCTTGACAATAAGAACAAGGTCGAGAAGTAACTACTGAGCCAAACAATGAAGTTTGAGTGTGGCGGATTTCTCCTCTTCCTTGACAATGGGGGCAAGCAACTTTTTTCTTTCCCCCTATTCCCTGACATTCGGGACAGGTCTCCATTCGGGAGAAGGAAATTTCTTTTTCCACTCCTTCAGCTGCTTCTCCAAATTCTAGGGTAATTTCTACTTTTATGTCTTGTCCTTTTACTGCTTGAGGCCGGCGGTCTCTACGATATTCATTTCTTCCCCCAAAAAAGAAATCAAAAATATCACCAAAATTAGAAAAATCACCAAAGGGGCCAAAATCAGTTCCGAACCCACCATAGTTGCTCTGGCCACCTCCTTCAAAAGCAGAAGGGCCAAAACGGTCATAAGTGGCTCTTTTTTGTTCATCAGATAATACCTGGTAAGCTTCGTTTATCTCTTTAAATTTTTCTGCTGCGTTGCCATCCCCCTGATTTACATCAGGGTGATATTGACGAGCCAAACGACGATAAGCTTTTTTTATATCTTCTGAAGTAGCGTTTCTACCTACTCCTAAAACTTCATAATAATCTCTTTTCATAACTCTTCACCTTTTTGGATTTGCTTTTTATTATACTACAAATCATAATTAACCACAAAGAGGGAAGTAATGTTCCCTTCGTAAAATGTAAGGTATGCGATCTTTCGTTTCCCGGAATTATGGAATTATAAATAGGGATTTATCTCTATGGCTCTTACCCTAACTTGCTCTGTTTTTTATCAAAATTTTATCAAAAAGATATCTGCAGTTTTTTGAAAGGAGGCAAAAGTGGCAAGAAAATTTATCTTGAAATGGTAGAAGGGGTGAAGCAAATGAGTTTTTACCATCGAGCTTGGTTGTGGCTTTTTCTATCTATATTTTTATCTTTGCTCCTCGGGGGCTGTTCTGGTATTCGGTGGCAGATGAAGGAAACCGTTTTTTTGGTTTATGAAGTAGAACCTTATTCCAGTGAAGGGACAGTAATTCCTATTCCGGGAGCTTTGGTTGCAGTGTCAGGAGAAAGTTTTTCCGGGGTGAAATATACTGATAGCACTGGCCAGGTGGTGTTTCAGCTTGCTCCCGGAACTTATACTATACAGGTTTCCAAAGATGGTTATTTTCCAGTCAGCGATTCTATCACTATATATACTTTGGAATTAACCCCTGGTACTTATTACTACGAGCTAATTCCTCAAGGGGGACAAGGTTGAGAAAGATTTTCTGCTTACTTCTCTTTGTTTCTTTAATATTAGGTGGTTGCTTGAGAGGGAATTCCCCTGATTTGCCTTCGGTTCATCCTATGGTAGATGTTAAAGGTAAAGTCGTGGATGAGCTAACTGGTGAAGGGTTATATGGTGTAGAGGTACAGGTAAGAGACTATCCTAATCGTTCTGACCTTACTGCAGACGATGGTTCTTTCTTTTTGCCCCTTGTTCCTGCGGGAAGACAGGTAATAATGGCTACTTTGTATGGATATACAACTAAGAATGAAGCTGTAGATATCCCAAAAGAGGGCATTTTTGAAATAACTATTAAACTTTCTCCTCTTTTAGGAAAGTTGACGGGATATGTGTTTTCCGAAGACGGAGAACCAGTTTCTGGAGCAGAAATTACCTTAAACGGGGATTATCATGCTACCTCAGGAGCTGATGGAGGCTTTGTATTATCCAATTTACCAGTGGGAAAGTTTATCCTCAACGTGGAAAAAACTGGATTTGCACCTTATTCGATAGAAATAGAGATTGAAGCTGACTCTATCACCTATTTAGAAATAACTATGGCGCGTCCGGCGTCAGAGGGAAAAATTGTGTTAAAATGAGAAAAAAGGGAAGGGGGACAATAAAATTTGGAAGATAACTTTGATGTTAGCCATTACTTAGGAGTGTTTATAGAAGAAGCAAAAGAACATATCGAGGGATTAGAAGAAAACCTGGTAAAGCTGGAAAAGGAACCTGATAATCAAGATGTTGTTCAGGCTATTTTTCGTTCTTTTCACACCATTAAAGGCTCTTCTGGTTCTATGGGTTTTCAACGTCTGGCAGAAGTATCTCACCTTCTGGAAAATCTTTTGGATAAAGTGCGTCGAGGAGAAGTACGGGTTAGCTCTTCTTTGATAGATATGCTCTTACAAGGAGTAGATTTCTTAAAAAGAATGTTGGAAGAGATAGCAGAGAAAGGTCAGGAACCAGATTGGGATATAACAGAGATAAGTTCTAATTTGCAATCTTTTGGAGAAAAAAAGGACAAAAAAGTAGAAGAATATTGGTTGACAGTTAAATTAATTTCTGATTGTTCTATGAAGGGAGTAAGAGCCTATCTGGTTATTAACCGCTTGCAAGATAGTGGAGTAGAAGTGGTAAAAACTGTTCCTCCTCTTTCAGACTTAGAAGGAGAAAACTTTGGTCAGAGTTTTGATCTGTTAGTTCGTGCTAGTCTTCCTTCTACGGAAATAATTAAAATAGTGGAATCTGTGGCTGAAATAGAAAAGGCAGAAATAAAAGGAGAAGAAGAGGAAAAGAATTTGGAAGAAGGAAAAGAAGAAAAAGAGGAGAAGAACACTATTCCTTCTGCAGGGGAACAAAAAATTACTACTAATTTGAAAAAAACAGTAAGAGTGGATGTAGAGAGATTGGATTCTCTTCTCAATCTAGTAGGAGAGTTGGTAATCGATCGCACCAGGTTAGAAGACATAATTCAGCGTCTCAGGGACTACCAGGAACTAGCTCAATTTCGAGAGATACTTTCTGACACTACTACTCATATTGGCCGTATTACCAATGATTTGCAAATGGAGATAATGAAGGCCAGGATGCTTCCTCTGGCTGAGGTTTTTAACCGTTTTCCTCGGTTGGTAAGAGACTTAGCTCATCAATCAGGTAAGGAAATAAATTTTATCATTGAAGGGGAAGAAACAGAGCTAGACCGTTCTCTCTTAGAAGAAATAACCGACCCCTTAATTCATCTCTTGCGTAATGCCGTAGACCATGGTATTGAAAGTAGAGAAGAAAGGATAAAACAAGGTAAACCATCTCAGGGAAAAGTCATTCTTCGAGCTTATCAGGAAGAAAACTCTGTGGTTATTGTAGTTGAAGATGATGGAAGAGGATTAGATATAGAAAAAATAAAGGAAAAAGCAGTTAAAATAGGTTTAACTACTTGGGAAGAAGTTAATAAAATGAGCGAACGAGAAATAGTAGATTTCATTTTTTATCCTGGTTTCTCTACTAGTGATAAAGTTACCGAAGTTTCGGGTCGGGGAGTAGGCATGGACGTAGTAAAGAGAAATATTGAGCGGATCAATGGCCAAGTCCGGGTAGAGAGCCGGTTGGGTGTAGGTACTACTTTTTATCTTCGCTTACCTCTTACTTTGGCTATTATTAGAGCGTTACTGGTAAAAGTGAGGGAATCTATGTATTCTATACCTTTATCCGATGTGGTGGAAATAGAAAAAGTAGAGAAGAAGAATACTTACTGGGTAAACAGGGTTTTAACTACTCTTTTCCGGGGAAAAACTCTTCCTCTTTTAGAATTAGGAGCTCTCTTAGATTCTCAAAAATGCAATTTTACAAATGACGAAGGAATACCTGAAATTTTATATACGGTGGTAGTTAGCGCTTCCTCGGGTCTTGCGGGATTGGTAGTGGAGGAAGTGCTAGGAGAACAAGAGATTGTGATAAAATCTCTGGGCTCCTATATGGGGGATGTGCGAGGTTTAGGTGGTGCCACCATTCTTGGTGATGGAGGAATATCACTGATTATAGATGTAGCTAGTTTATTATGGAAATTTTCCCGAGCAGGAGGTTAGCAAATTATGCCAGGAAGAATAATGATAGTTGATGATGCTGCTTTTATGAGAATGATGCTTAAAGATATTCTGACTAAAAACGGTTATGAGGTGGTAGCAGAAGCAAGTAACGGTCAAGAGGCATTGTTGAAATATGAAGAGGCTAAACCAGATTTGGTAACCATGGATATCACTATGCCTGAGATGGACGGGATTGCTGCAGTAAAAGAGATCAAAAAAAGAGATCCTCAAGCTAAAATTATTATGTGCAGTGCTATGGGGCAACAAGCCATGGTGGTAGATGCCATTCAAGCAGGAGCGCGAGACTTTATAGTAAAGCCTTTTAAGCCTGACCGGGTTATTGAGGCGGTTAAGAAAGTTTTGGGAAATTGAAAGAATCTCTTATGGTGAAAAAGCTTTCTTCTCTCTCTTCTTTCCTTAATCAAATTCCTTTGGGAGTAGTTATTTTCACCCGACGAGGCAGGATAATGTGCTGGAACAAGGAAATGGAATTAATAACCAATTGGGAGAAAGAAAAGGTTATAAAGAAGAAAGCAGAAGAAGTTTGGGGTTCCGATTTTTCCTGGGAAGAGACTAGGAGAAGTTTGCAGTTTGAAGAAAAAGTTTTTATCCGTAACTGGCCAATAAAAGACCGATGGGAAGAAGAGCACTTACTAAATCTTCATTTTTTTCTGTGGAAAAAAGAAAGTAATAGAACAAATATAGTGTGTTTGGTGGAAGATGTGACCCAGAAGGCTCGATGGGGTGAAAATATCCGGCAGATGGAAAAATTGTCCAGTATTAGCAGGTTTATTGCTAGCGTAGCTCATGAAATCAATAACCCTCTTACAGTTATTTTTGGCTATACCCAGATGCTGTTGCAGAAAATAAGAGAAAGCAACGGATGTGAGATCTGCGAAGTTACTAAACGAGGGTTAGAGAAAATCGAAAAAGAAGCTGAGTATTGCGGGAGATTGATTCAAGAGCTAGTGGACTTTTCTAAACCTATGGTTCTTAGTAAAGAAGATGTGGATATTAACTTCCTAGTGCAAGAAAGTATTTCAGTGTTGGATGTGTTGATGAATGATACAATAAAGCTAGATTTAAACTTCAGTGACGATATACCTCTGGTAAAGGTGGATAAAATCCGAATGAGACAGGTATTTCTGAACCTGGCTAAAAATGCTCTGGAAGCTATGAAAGAAAAAGGAGGGAAATTGCAAGTTTACACTCGTCTTACTCCTCTCGAGAGTTTTTCTTTTCCCGAAAATGGAGTGGGTAATGGTAAATTTGTAGAAGTAGGATTTATTGATGAAGGAAAGGGTATACCCGAAAAGGTATTACCTCGTATTTTTGAACCCTTTTTTACCACCAAGGAAAGGGGAACGGGATTGGGTCTTTCTGTTTCTTATAGCATTGTGCGGGCTCATAAAGGATGGATGGAGGTAACCTCTCGAGAAGGAGAAGGAACAAGAATAAAAGTCTTTCTTCCCCAGGGAGGAGAAGAATGATATGGAATTAAGAGAAAGCCTTCAGCTTGTTCAACGACCTCAGCTTATTCCCAAGATGGCTCAGGCAGTGGAGATGATGGCTTTATCTCTTCCTCAACTGGAGCAGAAATTACAAAAATTAATAGAAGAAAACCCTCTTTTAGAAGTAAGAGAAGGAAGTTTTTGTTATAGCTGTGGGACAAAATTGAATGGCTATCCTGCTTTTTGTCCTAACTGTGGAAGGTATCTAAAAAGAAGAGAAGATGAGGAATTTCCGGGAAAAGAGTTTATGGAGGGGGGAGAAAAAAAAGATTGGAAAGAGATGATGAAAGAAGAAATTTTCTCTTTCATAGAATTAAGCCGGGAAGAAAAAATGATTCTCCACTTTTTAATTGCTCGCTTAGATGAAGATGGGTTTTTGCGAGAAAGCCGAGAAAGATTGGCTTTTTTATTGGAAAAAAAAGAAGATGATTTAGAAGAGATAATTGAAAAAATAAGAAAGGAGGGTTTTTTGGGTTTTGCTGCTTGTGATACTTGTGACTTTCTCCTATTACAGATGATAGAGTTGAAAATAATAAAAAAGGAAGAAAAGGAAAAAATTCGCCGAGAGTTAATCTCTCATCCTTACCAATTTCAAAAACTTTTAGAACCTTATCAAGACAAACTTTTCTTTTCCCCTGCTCAGTTTTTTGAAGCTTCGCTGGGCCGAGAGGCAAAAGAATTAGAATCCCCCTTTTCTTATCTCTTCCCCGATGCGGAGATTTTAGAAGTAGGAGAAAATAATTTTGAAGTGCTTCTTACTCCTTCTCCTTATTTTCAATTGACAATAAATGAAGAGGTGCTCTCTTTTTACCGAAAACGAAAGAAAGAAACTTTAGAGCGAGAGAAAATTTTCTGGCAAGAAAAATTGAGAGAAGCGAGGGAAGTAGTATCTTGCCTTAATTATCGAAATCAACTGTTATTGCGGGTTTTGGATTATATAGTAGAAGAAGAAAAAGAGTTTTTTCTTCGCGGGTTTCATTATTTTGTACCCCTTACTCAAAAGGAAGTAGCTGAGGGAGTAGGGGTGAGTATAAGTGCGGTTTGCCAGGTTTTAAAAGAAAAATCGATTTGTTTCCCCGATGGAATAGTAAGGAGTATCAAGTTTTTCTTTGATAATTCTTATCCGGTTAAAGAAATGATAAAAGTTATCTTAGATAGCGAAACACCTCGTCATCCTCTTTCTGACCAAGAAATAACCCAAGAGTTGGCAAAGAAAGGTTTTTACGTGGCTCGCCGGACTTGCGCTCTTTATCGGGAAGAAATGGGCGTTTTACCCTCTCATTTGCGCCGAAGAATAAAAGAAAAGTAGCTTTTTAAGCTTTTCTACCTTTTCCCCTTCATTTTGGCATAATAATTTATCCTCAATAGTTGATAAGTATACCACTTGAGGTGAAGAAATGGAGATTATAAAAGATCCCGTTTTTCAGCTTTTAGAAAAAGGTCTGGATTTATCTTTGGTTCGGCAGAATTTGTTGGTGAACAATGTAGCAAATGCAGAAACTCCCAATTACCAGCGCCAGGATGTAAACTTTGAAGCTTATTTAAGAGAAAACGAGGAAAAGGGAAACCTGCGTTTAACTCACCCTAACCATCTTCTTCCTGAAGGTGGAGAAACATCAATTGCTAAAGGGGTGGAAGAATATGCGGTACGCCAAGATGGAGGAGGAGTGGATATGGAGAAAGAAATGACTTTAATTTTGGAAAACAGCCTCTATTATCAGACTTTAACCCGCATGGTTTCAGAAAAATTTAATCTATTGGGAACAGTAATTAGGGAGGTGCGATGAGGTGAAGATATTTCGCAATTTCGATATCAGTGCTTCAGCTCTTACTGCTGAGCGTTTACGGATGGATATTATATCTTCTAATGTGGCGAACGTTGATACTACTAGAACGGCAGACGGAGGACCATACCGGAGGCAAATGGTAGTATTCGATGTAGGGCAAGATGGAGGAGTGAGGGTGAGTAGAATCCAGGAAGATTCTTCTACTCCATCGCGATTAGTTTATCGACCCGAGCATCCTGATGCTAATGCTGAGGGGTGGGTAGAATATCCCAATGTGATTTTAGTGAATGAGATGGTGGATATGTTAGCCGCTACTCGGGCTTATGAAGCTAATGTGACGGCGTTGAATGCTACTAAAACTATGGTGAATAGCGCCCTAAATATTGGGCGGTAGTGAGGGAAAAAGATGAAAATAGAAAATGGAATTTCTCCTCTTTCTTTAGGCTTAGAAAAAGATGTCTCCTCTTCTGCCGGGGTGGGAAAGTTTGGCGAATATTTAAATCAAGCTTTACAAAAAGTGAATAATCTCCAAGTGGAAGCGGACCAGATGGTGGAAAAGGTAGCGCGAGGGGAAGAAGATATCCATAACGCCCTTATAGCTTTAGAAAAAGCTAATCTGGCTCTGGGACTTACTGTACAAGTTAGAAATAAAGTGGTAGAGGCTTACCAAGAAATAATGCGCATGCAGGTATAATAGATTATGAAAAACCCCTTAGCTGACTTTGCTGAACAACTAAAAAAAACCTGGGAAGGAATGAACCAGGGACAAAGGTTATTGTTTTTGCTTATTTCCACTGTTTTGGTAGCGGGGATAGCCACTCTTTTTCTCTATGCCGGAAAACCAGATTACGTTCCCCTCTTTCGAAATTTGTCGATAGAAGAATCAGGAAAGATAGTAGATAAATTAAAAGAGCTGAATATTCCCTATCAAATCTCTAGTGGGGGAACAGGAATTTTAGTTCCTCAAGAGAAAGTTTATGAAGCACGAATGAAGTTAGCTCAAGAGGGTTTGCCTACTCAAGGGGAAGGCTTTGAAATTTTTGATAAAAATGCTTTTGGTCTTACTAGCTTTTTGCAGAAAGTTAACTATCAGCGAGCTTTGCAAGGAGAGTTAGAGAGAACCATTATGGAACTTCAGGAAGTAGAAGGAGCGCGAGTCCATATTGTAGTTCCAGAGGAGCGGCTTTTTGCTGAAGATGAGAAATTGCCCACTGCTTCAGTGGTTTTAAAACTCCGTCCTGGGGTTACTCTTCAAAACACTCAGATAGAGGCGATTACTAATTTAATAGCTAATAGTGTAGAAGGTTTAAATCCGGATCGAGTAGCTATTGTTGATGATCGAGGAAATGTTTTAGCCAGTGGAACTGGAGAAGATTCTGCTTGGGCAACTTTGTCTCGCCTTACTGCTACTCAACTGGAGATAAAGAAGGAAATAGAGGCCACTCTTACCAATAGAATTCAATCTATGTTGGAGAGCGCTCTGGGATATAACCAGGCAGTGGTGCGAGTAAGTGCGGATATGGATTTTGAGCAGCGAGAAGGGGAAAAGGAAACCTTTGAGCCGATAAGAGGGGGAGAAGGAATAGCAAGAAGCACTCAAGAGACAGAAGAAAAATACCAGGGAGGAGCTACAGCGCCAGGAGGAGTTCCGGGTGTGGCTTCTAATATTCCTGTTTATGGTCAGGAAAGCAGCGAAACAGGACAGAATAGTAATTATACTCGTCGAGATTCGACAGTGAATTATGAGATTAACCGGGTAATGGAGAAATTTAGTTCCTCTCCAGGAAAAATTAACCGGCTTTCGGTAGCCGTTTTAGTAGATAGCGAACTTCCTCCAGAACAAGTAGAAAAAGTAGAAGGAGTAGTTAAGGCGGCAGCAGGCTTGAGCGAAGAGCGAGGAGATATGTTGATTGTAGAATCTTTACCTTTCAATCGAGAAATGCAGGAAGAAGAGAAAAAAGCTTTAGCTTCCCAGAATATGATGAAGTGGATAGAGCTTTTAGCTAAGTATGGGTTAGTAGGACTTTTAATCTTTTTAATGTATTCTTTAGGGAGAAGAATACTGGTTTCTGCTATTACTCCTGAAAAGGTAATGGCAGAATTTTATGAAGAAGCGGAAGAGTACGGAAAAGAGGAAGAAAAATTACCACCTATTAAACCAATAGAGCTTAGCCCGGAGGAAAAATTAAAAATGGAAGTACAGAAAAAAATGGAAGAAGATATTAAAAAATTAGTTAATACTAATCCAGAAGATGCGGCTAAGCTGCTAAGAAGCTGGTTGCACGAGGAATAGTGTATGGCTATAGTTCAGCGTAGAACACTCACTGGTAGGCAAAAAGCGGCTATTCTCCTAGTAAGTTTAGAACCAGATGCCGCCGCTCAAATTCTAAAAAGACTTACTGATGAGGAAATAGAAGATATAACTTTAGAAATAGCCACTTTAGAAAAAGTTCCTCCAGAGTTGCGAGGAGAAGTAGTCAGTGAATTTTATCATCTAGCTTTGGCTCAGCAGTATATTTCTCAAGGGGGCATAGATTATGCTCGACAGCTCTTGGAAAAAGCTGTAGGCCCTCATAGAGCTCAAGAGATTATTAGTCGACTTTCTGCTACTTTAGAGATTACTCCTTTTGAGTCCTTGCGCCGAGCTGACCCGCTGCAGCTGGTAAATTTCATTCAAAATGAGCATCCTCAGACTATTGCTTTGATTCTCTCTTATTTGAAACCGGAACAGGCAGCAGCAGTTTTAGGAAATCTTCCTGAAAGCGTGCGAGGAGAGGTAGCTATGAGGGTGGCTCTTATGGATCGAACCTCTCCAGAAATAGTGAAAGAAGTTGAGGCGGTTTTAGAGAGGAAAGTTTCTAATTTTCTTGCTACTCAGGATTTTACCCGAGTAGGAGGGAAGAAAAAATTGGTAGAGATTTTAAACAGAAGTGATAGAGGAACAGAGAAAAGTATTTTAGAAGCTCTGGAAGAAAGAGACCCCGAATTAGCCGAAGAAATTAAGTCAGAGATGTTTGTATTTGAAGATATTTTAACTCTAGGAGATCGAGAAGTGCAATTAATATTGAGACAAGTGGATATGAAAGATTTAGCTCTGGCTTTGAAGGGTGCTTCTCCAGAGTTACAGGAAAAGATTTTCCATAACGTCTCTCAAAGAGCAGCGCAAATGATTAAAGAAGACATGGATTATATGGGTCCGGTGAGAGCTCGAGTGGTAAACGAAGCTCAACAAAAAATTGTCAACATTATTCGCCATTTAGAGGAAACCGGAGAGATTGTGATTGCTCGTGGGGGAGGAGAGGACGAAATCATTGTTTAAACTTTATAAGAAGGTAGAAATCCTTCCTGAACTATTTTTGGTGGGGGAGGAAGAAAAAGATGAGGAGAGAATGGTTGTAGAGGAAGGAGAAAGAGACGAGGATAGAGAAGAACAATTCCAGGAAAAAATAGACTTTATTATAGAAGAGGCAAAAAGAAAAGCGCAAGAGATATTAGAAGAAGCGGAAAGGGAAAAAGAAAGTATAAAGGATAAAGCTAGAAAAGAGGGCTGGGAAGAAGGAAAGAGAATAGGAAGGGAAGAAGTACAAAAAGAGTGGCGGGAAAAAGTAGTTCTGTGGGAACAAGAGCTTCAGGAGATTTATAGCTATCGAGAAGAAATGGTAGAGAAAATGAAGGAACCTCTTTTAGAACTTAGTTTTATTATTGCTCGAAAAATTATAGAGAGGGAAGCAGAGAGAGAGCCATTTATTGAAGCTATGGTGGAGAAAGCTTTGAAAAAGCTGAGTAACCGGGAGAGAGTGATTTTACGGGTGAGCAAAGAGGAATACAGTTTGGTTCGGGAGATAAGAGAAGAATTAATGAAGAGAATAGATGGAATAGACTATCTGGAAATTCAAGAAGATAGCCGTTTAAAACGGGGAGAAAGCTTGGTAGAAACTACTTTTGGTAGTATAGATGCCCGAGTGGATACTCAGTTAGAAAATATTAAAGAAGAATTACTTCGAGTTTTAGAAGAGGGAAACGATGTTTGACTTTTCTAAAGCGAAAGAAATCGTGGAAAATATTGATCCTTTGCGTTTGAATGGGAAAATTTTACAGTCAGTGGGAATAGTGATGGAATCTCAAGGCCCTTCCTGTCGGGTGGGAGAACTATGTCGAATACGCGCTCGGGATAAGGAAAGTGAAATACTAGCCGAAGTAGTAGGCTTCCGAGAAGAGAAGACTCTACTTATGCCTTTAGGAGAAAGAAATGGAATAGAATTAGGAAGTGATGTTATAGCTTTAGGTAAAGAAATGAAAGTCAAAGTGGGGAAAGGTTTGCTGGGACGGGTATTAGATGCCTTAGGACGTCCTATGGATGGCAAGGGGCCTATAGAGGGAGAAACAGAATACCCTATAGATTGTGAACCTCCTCCTCCCTTACATAGAAGACCTATTAAAGAGGTTTTACCTTTAGGAATTAAAGCTATAGATGGAATGCTTACTTGTGGGAAAGGACAGAGAGTGGGTATTTTTGCCGGAAGTGGAGTGGGGAAAAGCACTCTTTTGGGGATGATTGCTCGCTATGCTCAAAGCGATGTTAACGTTATAGCTTTGGTGGGAGAAAGAGGAAGAGAAGTAAAGGAATTTATCGAAAAAGATTTGGGAGAAGAAGGATTGCGTCGGAGCTGCCTCGTAGTAGCCACTTCGGACAAAGCTCCTCTTTTGCGGATTAAAGCTGCTCTTTGTGCCACCGCTATTGCTGAATATTTTAGAGATGAAGGGAAAGACGTCCTTTTTCTTATGGATTCAGTCACCCGGCTGGCCATGGCTCAGAGAGAGCTAGGCCTGGCAGTGGGAGAACCACCTACTACTAGGGGTTACACTCCTTCGGTGTTTACCTTACTTCCTCGCCTGATGGAGAGAACAGGTAATTCCCAACAAGGAAGCATCACCGCCCTTTATACGGTATTAGTAGAAGGCGATGATATGAATGAACCTATTGCTGATGCAGTAAGGTCTATTTTAGATGGACACATCGTTCTTTCTCGCAAATTATCTTTTGAAGGACATTACCCTTCTATAGATGTATTACAGAGTATAAGCCGTCTTATGCCTGATATTACTGATAAAGAACAGCAACAAAGAGCTCAAAAATTACGGGAGATTTTGGCTACTTATAGTGAAGCGGAAGATTTGATAAACATTGGAGCTTATGAGCGAGGTTCTAATCCCCGTATTGATTATGCTTTGGAAATGATAGATAAAGTGAGAAATTTTTTGCGTCAGGAAGTAGAAAAAAGTTTTTCCTGGGAAGAAACTCAAGCTTTGCTTTCTCAGCTTTTTGAGGAGAAGAATAAATGAAGGGATATCAGTTTAAACTACAAAAAGTTCTAGATGTTCGCAAGGTTAAGGAAAACTTAATTGGAGCTCGAGTGGCAGAACTGGAAAAAATAATTGAAACTCAAAAAGGGCATCTTCTATTTTTGGAGGAAAAAAGGGGAGAGGTCTTAGTAAAGCGCCGAGAGGAAAGGGAGACAGAAGATAATTTCAAGGTGGAAGAGGAAATGTTTTATGAATGGTACTTGGAAAATTTAGAGAGAAAGGTAGAGATAGTTAGAAACTCGCTAAAGCAATTAGAAGAGCAAATGCGCAAAACCCGAGAAGAGTTAATAAAAGCAGCAGTGGATAGAAAAGTAATGGAAAAATTGAAGGATAAAGATTATGAGAATTTTAAAATAGAAGTAATCAAGAATGACCAAAAGATTTTGGATGAAATTACTATCCACAGGTATAAAAGGGGGATAGAATAAGATGCTTCCTCATAATCTGGAAAAAGTTATCTCTCGGATAGAAGAGATAGAGAATAAGTTTGTTTCTCAACGAGCTTCTTTGCTAGAAGAAGGAAAAGTTAACAGGGATGCTAATTCTGCTACTTCTGAGACTTCCTTTGATGATTTGATAAAAGAATATGCCCAGAAATACCAGTTAGACCATCGCTTAGCCAGGAGATTGATAGAGGTGGAATCTAATTTTAATCCTGACGCTGTTTCTCCTCGAGGAGCTATGGGGTTAATGCAACTTATGCCTCAGACTTGCCAGGACTTAGGAGTGCAGGACCCCTTTGATGAGCAAGAGAACTTGGAAGGGGGGATGAGATATCTACGAGGTTTGTTAAACCAATTTGGCTCTCTTCCTTTGGCTCTCGCTGCTTATAATGCTGGTCCTTCTCGAGTGAAAGAGTATGGAGATATTCCTCCTTTTCCTGAAACTCAAGAATTTGTAAAAAAAGTGATAGGAGAGAGGAAGTAGATTGGCTAGTAGAGAAATGGATCTTCGAAAAGAAAAGAAAAAAGCAACCAACGATAAAGCCTCGAAGAAAAAGAGCAGTTGGGGAGAAACAATATTACCTATTTTAGTATTTATTCTTACTATAGTGGTCTTTCTCCAACTTATAGGGGTTATTGATTTGCCTTTTTTGAATTTCATGCGCTTACCTTCAATCAAAGAAAGAGATGCAGGCACTATAATAGTGAAAGATAAAGTAACAGAGAAAAAAACTGAAAGTCCGGTAGTTTATCCTGGTCCTACTCTAGAAAAAGTAGCAACTCCTGGTCCTGTGGTGGAAGAACCTTCTCCTGAGGTTGAGGTATTGCCTGAGATGGGAGAAGTGCCTTCCTCGGAAAAAACTGAGGGACAAACTGACTCTTCTTCCCGAGAGGAAGCGCTTTTCCGTTTGGCTAATATTTATACCGCTATGGAGCCGGAAGAGGCATCTCAAATTATGGAAAAACTTTCTGATGAGGAGGTGGTGGAAATACTTTCGGTTATGAAGGAAAGAGATGTAGCCGAAATATTAAATGCTTTTCCGGTAGAAAGAGCGGCAGAGATTATGAGAAAAATGATGGAAGGGAGGTGAAAAAATGGATAGCTTTATATTTTTACCAGTGGAGAATGGAAAGCTGAAAGATAGTAGCTTTACCACCGATAGGGTAAAAAAAGGAGAAGAAGAAGAGAGTGTAGGCTTTGAACAACTTTTATCTCCTTTTCTATTCTCCTGGGGGGCAGGAGAAGTTACGCCGGTAAAAAGTTGCAGTTCTTCCTCTCCGGTAAGTAACTGTTCTCTGGAGCGTTCTACTTGTTCTCCTTGTTCTACCTCTGGAGCAGATACTTTTTCCTCTGGAGCTTGTTCGTTGTCCAGTTCCTCTTCCTTAGAGGAACTGTTGAATGTAGAGGGATGGCAAAAGACGATAGATAGTTTTCTCTCAGAAGTGGAGAATATCAGTTTTACTCTAAACTTAGGAGAGAAGGGGAAAGTGTCAGTGCTCGGTGGAACAGGAGAAGATGGAAAGTTTACTTTTCAAATCTCTGGAGATAAGGAAGCACTCAGTGAACTACTAGGTAAAATAGTAGAACAAGTTGTTGCTTTCTTAGAAGAAAAAGGATTTTCTTATCCTCTAGAGGGAGATTCTGCTTCTCGATGTTCCTTAGGACAAAGTTGTGGAGGGTGCTGTAGCGGGGGAGAAGTAGCCATTCCGCAGGAGATAGAAATAGCTCCTAACTCTTCTGAGGAGACGGGATGGGAATATCCTATCTCTGATAATTTACCGCTTTCCGAAGAAGGAGAAAATACTACTTCTTCTGATGTTTCTTCACTACCTGATAGCGAAGTAGAGGAACAAGAGATTATCCTTCCAGAAATAGAAGGAGAAGAGGTAATTGTTTCTAGTGTTACCCCGGAATTAAAAGAGGATAATTCTCTAGAAGAAGTAGCTACCTCGCAAAAGATGGAAATTACTTCTAACTCTTCTGAGGAAGCTTTAAAAGAAACAGAAACAACGAAAGCTTACGCTTCTTCCGAGGTAAATTTATTTTCTTCTGGTAAAGTAGAAGAAGGTACTCCTAAAGAGAGAAAAGTGGAAATGGTTATTGACCTGGGAGGAATGATAGGAAGAGGCGAAAATACTTCAACTACAGAGGAAGTCAGTTTTTCTCCAGTAGAAGACAATGATTTATCAAAGGTCTTTGATCGAATCCTGCAGACAGTCAGCCAAAATAGTGGAGAGAAAGAAGTAGTAATCCAGCTAAAACCAGAATCCTTGGGCTCTATCGTGCTTCAGGTACGAGAAGAAAATAATCGAGTGGAATGTGTATGGCAGATAGCTGACCCTCGTACTCAAGAAATAGTGGCAAAAAATCTTCCGGTTTTAGAAGCACACATGAGCGAGCAGGGATTGTGGTTGAATAACTATTTAAGCCAAAATGGTCAATCTTTTTCCTATTTTGGGAGGCCTCATTATTCCTCTCCTTCTTTTGCTACCGGCGAGGAAGATGCGGTAAATATGTCTGAGGAAGATGGTTCTTTAGGGAAAGTTAATATTTTAGTTTGAGGAGGTGAAGAGAGTGATCTGGGGAACTCAAGCTGTAGGAACACAAACAACTGATACAACTGAAACGAGTGAAAAAGGAAAGAATACCTTAGATAAACATGACTTTTTGCAACTTTTGGTCACTCAGCTCCGTTTACAAAATCCACTGAATCCTTTAAGTGACCAGGAGTTTAGTACACAATTAGCTCAATATAGCTCTTTAGAGGAAATGCAAAATGCCAATAAAAGTTTACAGTCTCTCCTTTTTTTGAATGCTTCTTCTCTCGTGGGTAAAGAAGTAGAGTTAAGTGATGGAACAGTGGGACAAGTAAAGAGTGTGACAGTTAAGGAAGAGCAAGTAGTTTTAGAAGTAGGAGATAGTGAGTACAATATCAATGAAGTCGTTAAAGTAGGAGAGAGCTGATGGTCCAGAAGATAGAAAATTTTCGGGGATTTGTTCCAGAGATTCAACCTTCTACTCCTCTTCGGGAGAAGGCAAAAACTGCTACGAACTTTGAACAAGTTCTGCAAGAAGAGGAGTTGAGTTTTTCTCTCCATGCTCAAAAAAGAATAAAAGAAAGAGAGATACCTCTTTCTCCCGATACCGTAGAGCGCCTGCAAGAAGCGGTGCAAAAAGTGGGAGAAAAGGGAGGAAGAAACTCGCTGGTTTTGGTGGGAGAAGTGGCTTTTGTAGTGAATATCCCGGAGCGAATGGTGGTGACCTGTATAGATGCTAATTCCCGAAAAGACAATATCTTTACCCATATTGATTCAGCAATTATTGCTTAGGGAGCTGGTCCTTAGGGGGGCTCCCCGAAAGGAGGTAAATTAAGA
>JAGPEW010000140.1 GCA_018056825.1 Candidatus Sordicultor aquaticus | reverse complement strand
CCCTGAGGGGAGGAGGGAGATTGGCGATAGTTTCACCTACTGCTGGCCAAGTTATAGAAGTATTAAAAAGTTTGCAAGCTCTCCCCTTTCAAGAGACGGAGGTATGGGAGGACCTCTTTCGGCAATATAAAACTAATCCTTCTGCTTTTCGACCGGTGGATAGAATGGTAGCTCACACTACTTATATGGTTTTTTCACGAAAAATTTTGCCCTCCTCTCTTGATTTGAGTTTGAAAGAAGTACAGAATTAGTTTACAATAAGCCTATCTATGGGTATTGTGGTAGCAATAGCTAATCAAAAAGGGGGAGTGGGTAAAACCACTACCTGCGTAAATTTAGGAGCCTGTTTGGCACAAAAAGGGAAAAAAGTGCTATTGGTGGACATCGACCCTCAAGGTAATGCCACAAGCGGCTTGGGAGTAGACCGTCAGCAGCTAAAACAGTGCGTCTATGACCTTTTAATTAATGGGAAAAGGGCAAAAGAGTTAATGGTGAAAACCGAGGTCTCTAATTTGGGGCTTCTTCCCGCTACTATTCGTTTAGCCGGGGCTGAAATTGAGTTAGTTCCCTTGATGGGAAGAGAAAGCCGTCTTAAGGAAGGTTTGAGAGAAATAATTCCTGATTTTGATTTCATTTTTATTGATTGTCCTCCTTCTTTAGGTCTTTTAACTGTTAATGCTTTGACGGCTGCTCATAAAGTTATTGTGCCAATTCAGTGTGAATATTATGCTTTGGAAGGTTTGGGGCAACTGATGAATACTTTTCATCTAGTACATAGTTTTTTGAACCCCCAGTTGGAGTTGTGGGGAGTATTGTTGACCATGTATGATTCTCGGACGAACCTTTCCCAACAAGTGGTTGAAGAAACCAGAAGAGTGCTAAAGGATAAAGTCTTTCGTACTGTCATCCCTCGCAATGTTCGCTTGAGTGAGGCCCCCAGCTTTGGAAAACCAATAATTATGTATGATGTCCATTCTATAGGAGCGACAGCCTATTGGGAATTAGCCGAGGAAGTGTTAGAAAATGAGTAAACGAGGATTGGGTAAGGGTTTAGAAGCGCTTATCCCCGGAGCAGGAGCTTTCGGGGTTCGCACTATTCAAGAAGTAGACATAAATAGCATCAGGGTGAATCCTCTTCAGCCTCGTACCCGAATGGATGAAGAGGGCTTAGAAGATTTGGCTAACTCCATTCGAGTGCATGGAGTTTTGCAGCCTCTTTTGGTAAGAAAGGTGGATGAGGGGTTAGAACTGATAGCGGGAGAGAGAAGATGGAGAGCAGCCCAGTTGGCAGGATTATCCACTGTTCCGGTGATAATAGAAGAGGTAGAAGAAGAAAGAAAATTAGAATTGGCTTTAGTGGAGAATCTTCAACGGGAGGATTTACCTCCTCTGGATTTAGCTCGGGGGATTAAAAAATTAATAGAGGATTTTAATCTCACCCAAGAAGAAGTAGCAGAAAGAGTGGGAAAAAAGCGTTCTACCGTTGCTAACTTACTTCGTCTTTTGGATTTACCCTCTTCCATTCAGGACCTTTTGCAAGAAGGGAAAATAACCTTAGGTCATGCCAAAGTTCTGTTGAGCGTAGAATCGAAAGAGAAGCAGGAAGAGCTAGCAGAAGAAATTATGGCTCGTTCTCTTTCTGTGCGAGAAGTAGAAAAAAGAGCCAAGAAAACCACTTCGGAGGAACAGCCGCCGCAGTGTTCTCCAGAAGAGAAAAACTTTCAAGAGCTTCTGGCTCGCTATCTTTCTACTCGAGTTAAAGTTAATAAAGGGAAAATTATTATCGAATATTATGGTCCGGAAGATTTGGAGCGTCTTTATTCTTTGATTGTCAACAAAGAAGAAATTTTTTAAAATGCAAACTTGAATAGTTTTTCTACTTTGTGGTAATATTTTAACCAATCTACTAAGAGTAGAAAGCAATGAGTATCGATTGACAAAATAATCTTTTAAGGAGGATCGTAAATGCTGGAGCAAAAAGATGATAAGCAGTTTACGATTTTCTGGATTCACCCTACCAAGGGGCAGCTCAAAAAATTTCGTCTTTCTTGGTCTACTCTCTTTTTAGGGGTTTTGATTTTGGTGATAGGTGTTGGCTTAGGTATTGGCGGGGTATTGTGGTATCAGTCGAGGATTAAAAAAGAACTTTATCTTACTATGGAGAAAATGGAAGAGACTCAGAAAAATGCAGCTATTTTGGAAGCCCAGAAAAAAGAACAAGAAGAAAAGCTAAAACAACTAACCGAAGAGACTGAAGCAGTGATAAAGGAATTGGAAACCTTGCGGGAATTAGACGAAAAAGTACGAAATGTCTTAGAGAAAGACCTGCAATCTCGATTTCAGAAGTTGGGGATTGACTTGTCTCTTTCCTCGGTTGCGGTTCCTTCTTATATTCCTTTAGATAGATTTTTAGGTGGTGAGTTATATGTGGCTCCCCCGGGAGTAGGAGGCCCCGAAAGGCTTTCCTCCTTCTCTCTTATCCGCAAATCCTCCCCCCCTGTTTCTTTTGATTCTAATTCTAATTTTGAACGTCAAGCTAAAGCTTTAGAGGATAACCTTTCTTGGATGCAGACAGAAACATTAGCTCGCAGAAAATCTCTGGAAGAAGTAGTAGAAGTGGCAGAACAAAGAGACAGATTGCTATATGTGGTACCTATGCGCTGGCCTACGTGGGGTAAGATTTCTTCTAATTATGGGTGGCGTAACGACCCCTTTACGGGGAGAAGAGCTTGGCACACCGGAGTAGATATATCTGCTCCTTCAGGAAGAAATGTAGTAGCTACTGCCGAGGGAAAAGTGGTTTTTACTGGCTGGAACGGTAATTATGGGAGATGTATAATAGTTCGCCATCAATTTGGCTATGAAACAGTATATGGTCATCTCTCCAAAATTTTAGTAAACACCGGTGAAGTGGTTAAAAAAGAACAAATCATTGGTCAAGTGGGAAGCACAGGAAGAAGTACCGGCCCTCACCTCCACTATGAGGTAAGAAGGTACAATGATGTGATTAACCCCTGGCCTTATCTTCCCTAAAAGAGGAGGAAGCAGATGAAGCGATATAAGTTGATAGGGATAATGCTTATTTTTCTTCTGTTTGTTTCTTTACCTGCCGGAGGTCAAGAAAAAAAAGTAGTTATAACTGAAGTAAAAGCTCAAGAATTAGCTGGAAATATTTTTATTTCTATTCAGGGAGAAATTCAAGCTGAGGGTGAAGGAAGCGTATTTTTACAAGCTTTCACTACTTATGAAGATCAGGACTATTTTACTGCGCCTCAAGAGATAAAATATGCGCTATCTCAAGAGGGTTTCTCTCTTTCTCTTTCTGGGGAAGATTTTCAGCTGATAGATTTAAGGGAGAATAAAATGGAAAAGCTACCTCAGTTAGCGGAAGGGCAAAATGTGGTAATTTATGTGTATGAGAAAAAAATTACTTCCCCGGAGGGCCAAACTGAAGAAGTAAAAAAAGATATTGAAAAAGTTGGTTACGCTTTGCGGGGAATATTAGCTAAAGTTACCCTGACTTTAGGTTTAAAGGAATAAGTTGCTTTTTTAGCTTGTCCCTTTCTTTTTATCGCCTCCTCGATGTCTATAATGCAATTTCTCATCACCCCGGTGATTTTAAGCCGGGGCCTAAAGCTATAGAGGTAAACCTTTAAACTCCCAAAACAGGATAAATGC
>JAGPEW010000139.1 GCA_018056825.1 Candidatus Sordicultor aquaticus | reverse complement strand
TTCTGCCACGGCAGTGAATGATTATCTCTTTTGGGGTATACTAAAAGAAAAAGGAGGTTTTAAAATGAGCTCTTTTCAATACCGTTTGGCTCGGTTTAGCCCTTTTCAGGATAAGGTAGAGTGTGGAAGAGTACGTAAAATTAAAAAAGAAGATATCACTAATCACCCTAATCCTGATTTTAAAATTCAGGTAATTGAAGAAAAAGATGAATTCTATTTTCAATTTGCTTTAGACATTTTTACCCGGATAGTGGAAGCTCGGGAGAAAAAAGAAAGCCTGGTTCTCATTCTTCCCGTAGGTCCAGTCCCTCAGTATACACTGTTAGCTAGAATGGTGAACCAACTCCACATTCCTTTAGACCATCTTTACACTTTCAATATGGATGAATATGCTGATGAAGAAGGAAACACTGCTCCTCTATCCTGGCCTGGTTCTTTCCAAAAAGCTATGTGGGATAACTTCTTCAGCTTAATTGACCCTCACCTTCGTCCTCCGGAGAAAAATATCCACTTTCCCACTAAAGAAGCTCTTCCTGACTATGCTCGAATGATTGAAGATTTAGGAGGAGCAGATTGCTGCTATGGAGGAGTGGGATGGTGCGGACACATTGCTTTTTGGGAAGCTCATCTGGGATTTGAATTCGGTGATGACTTACAGGCTTTTCAAAAAGCAGGACCGCGATTGGTAGAGCTTCATCCGATGACCATTATGCAAAATGCTCTGCATTCTTTCAGTGGAGATTGGTCGTGGGTTCCTCCTTGTGCCAACACTATAGGACCGGCTCAAATTGTGGGAGCTAAATATCGGAGTTTCTGGTTAGACGGATATTTAGGAGGGGGAATAAGTTGGCAAAGATTTATTGCTCGCTTAGCAGCACATGGACGAGTGAACACTTTAGTTCCCGCTTCTATCTTGCAGAATTTTCCTGGAACTTATACTCTTTTAGGAGGAGTAGCAGATAACGTAGAGATTAAAATGGCTTGAATATGTGTCTCCTCTGAAGCATGTCTGATTGACAGTAAATAGTTCATTGTTTAATATTAGGAAAAATCCTTAAGGGAGGATGAAAATGAAAAAGTATGGAGTAGTGGTTTTGTTAACTCTATTGGTTTTGATGTTAGGAATAGTAAATGGGGTAGGAGCGCAAGAGAAGAAAACTTATATAGTAGGAATTGATGGTGATTATTATCCTTTTAGTTATATTGATGAAAATGGCAACCCGGCAGGGTTTGATGTAGAATCTATCAAGTGGATTGCTCAAGAGATGGGATTTGAAGTCAAAATTGTTCCCATAGCCTGGGATGGGATAATTCCCAGCCTGCTCGCTAAAAAAATCGATATGATATATTCGGGTATGACGGTTACTGAAGAGCGCAAAGAGAAAGTAGATTTTACTGACGTTTATTGGGTAGTGAATCAGGCAGTAGCCACTAAAGAAGAAGCTAACTGGACTCTTGATGATTTCCTGGCTGGAAAATGTAGTATAGGTACGCAAAGAGGGTGCTCAGCAGCTATGTGGATAGAAGATAATTTAGTAAAACCGGGAATCCTCCCTGAAGACAAACTTAAACTTTATGACAATTTTCCTCTAGCAGTAACTGACCTTCTCAATGGCCGAGTAGAAACAGTGATTATGGACGAACCGGTAATAGCCAAAGCTATAGCTGGAAAACCATTGAAAACGATTGGAGTTATTTCTACAGGAGAAGAATACGCTATAGCGGTGAGGAAAGAAGATACTGAACTCAAGGCTTTGCTTAATGAGGGATTGAAAAGATTGATGAGTTCTCCTTACTGGGAGGAACTGATTAAAAAATACGAGATGAAGTAAAAAGGGAAAAAGGTGGAGGGCCTCTCTGCTGTCTTAGAATCTCTTCCTTACATTATATCTGGGATACCGGTAACTTTGGGACTTGTAGCTCTCTCTTTACTGGTAGGGTTGGCACTGGGGGTGCCAATGGGGGTAGCTACAGTCTATGGAAATCGGGTAATAGTAAAAATAATCCAGGTGTTTGTTTTTATACTGAGAGGCCTCCCTAATTTAGTACTTTTGTTTCTTTTCTATTTTGGCATTTTTCCTCTTTTAGGATGGAATCTTTCTTCTTTTACCATAGGAGCTATAACTCTGGGGTTGAGGAGTGCTGCTTATCAAACAGAGATTTTTCGGGGAGCTATTCTTTCTCTAGGAGAAGGACAGATGTTAGCTGCCCTATCTGTGGGTATGTCTAGAAATCAAGCTATTTGGAATATAATTTTACCCCAAGCCCTACGTTTGGCACTTCCGGGATGGTCTAACGAATATCCTATTCTCCTTACTGATTCTTCAGTAACTTACGCTATTGGAGTGGCTGAGATTTTAACCCGAGGAGGCCAGATGGTTACTAGGACCTATCAACCTATGCCTATTTATCTGACCTGCGCTTTAATCTTTATCTTCCTCAATTGGGGAGGAATGCAAATTATTCAATGGGGAGAAAAGAAGACCTATATCCCGGGTTTAGGAAGGAAAATGTAAACTCAATGAATATTATAAAAGCTACACCCATTTTAGTGGTAGAAAACATCTATAAGGCTTATGGAAAAACAGAAATCCTCAAAGGAGTGTCTTTTACTGTAAACAAGGGAGAAACTAAGGTTATAATTGGTCCTTCAGGTGCAGGTAAAAGCACCCTTCTTAAATGCATTAATCAGCTTATCATTCCTGATAAGGGAAGAGTGTTTCTCAATGGAGAAGAAGTGCTCCATTCTCATTCTCAAATCAATCGTTTTCGTCAAAAAATAGGTATGGTTTTCCAGAATTTTTATCTTTTTGACCATATTACTGCTTTGGAAAACGTAGAGGTTGCTCTCCTTAAAGTTAAAAAAATGAAACGGCCTGAAGCGCGAGAAAAAGCCCTAAAGGAATTAGCTCGAGTAGGAATGAAAGATAAAGCACATCTTTATCCTGCTGAGCTATCAGGAGGACAAGCGCAGAGAGTCTCTATTGCTCGAGCTTTAGCTATGGATCCTGAAGTAATGTTATTCGATGAGCCCACCTCAGCTCTAGACCCAGAATTAACCGGAGAGGTGCTGGAAGTTATGAAAGACTTAGCTAAAGAGGGAGTGACTATGGTGGTGGTTACTCACGAGATGGGTTTTGCTTCCTCCGTGGCTGATGAAGTTATATTTATGGAAGAAGGGAAAATTTTAGAAAGTGGTCCTCCAATCCAAATTTTCTTCCACCCTCAGGAGGAACGAACTAAAAAATTCCTCAGCCGAATCTCTGAGCTATACGGAGAGCTGAATAGAAATGGATAGCTTGCTTTTTATTTATCAGGAGTTGCTTCCTGAGCTGGGAAAAGGATTGATAGTTACTTTAAAGTTAATCCTGTTCTCTGTGCCTTTTGGACTGTTGACTGGAATCCTGGTGGCTATCGGAAGAGTATATGGCAATTATCTTCTTTCTTCTCTTAGTCGGCTCTATGTCATTTTTTTCAAAGGTTGTCCTCTCCTTCTTTTATTATTTATAATTTACTTTGGGCTTCCTTCTTTAGGAATTACTTTTTCCCCTTTTGGGGCTTCAATTTTAGGATTTATTCTCTGTAATGGAGCTTATACTTCAGAGTACATAAGGGGAGCTATCCAATCGGTAAAAACTGGCCAGATGATTGCTGCTAAAGCTTTGGGAATGACCAAATGGA
>JAGPEW010000138.1 GCA_018056825.1 Candidatus Sordicultor aquaticus | reverse complement strand
ATCGCATCTTCAATGTAAAAGTGACCATCAGTGTTAGAACCAGAAAGAGCAAAAAAAACATAGCCTGGTTGCACTCGACGGGAGTCAAAGGCCAGACCTCTCACCTCTTCCTCTGGACTTTTAATTCTTCCTTCTTTAAAAGAAAATGAAGACAATAATTGACCTATAGTCAAAATAATCCTACCTCCGCTTTATCTGACATTATACCAGCATAGTTAATAATATTTTGAGCAATTTCTTTAAAAACAGGAGCAGCAATATCTCCACCGTAGTATTCTCCTTGAGGCTCATCCAAAAACACAATAATTCCAAAGCGAGGTTCAGGAAGAGGCAAAAACCCCACAAAAGAAGAATAAAACTTATGAGGGTCATAACGGCCATCAGGCCCTACTTTTTGGCCAGTTCCCGTTTTTCCTGCTATGTGATATCCTTCTAGGTAAGCTTTCTTTCCTGTCCCTTTTGCCACTGTCTTTTCCATCATTTCCAAAACTACAGAAGCTGTCTTCTCCGATACTACCTCTTTGGAAGGAGTAGGAGAAAAACTTTCTATCACCTCTCCTTTAGGACTAGTTATTTCTTTCACTAGGCGAGGTTGCATCATTACTCCTTTGTTAGCTAAAGCAGAAAGAGCTCTCAAAAGCTGCAGTGGAGTAACCATCATCTCCTGCCCAATAGGAATAGCACCCATAGAGAGTAAAGACCAATCTCGGGGAGGACGCAAAAGACCTTGCTCTTCCCCCGGTAAGCCTATATCACATTTTTCTCCTAATCCAAAATTTTTCAAATAGTAAAACAACTTATCTTTACCTAATCTTTCTGCCAAAGTAATAATTCCCACATTACAAGAGTTAATTAATAAATCCTCTAATTTTTCTTCTCCATGAGCTTTAATATCTCGCACCCGATGATTATATACCATAATATAACCAGGACAATAGAATTGCTCACTAAGAGAAGCTTTTTTTTCTTCTAAAACTGCGGCCATTACCAATGGTTTTACCGTAGAACCGGGTTCGAAAACCATACCAGTAGCTAAGTTTTTCCAGGATTCAGGAGGAAAAGCCTGAAAGGTGCGATTATCAAAAGAAGGGCGGCTTGCCAAAGCTAAAATATCTCCATTCTGAGGATTATTAACTATTACCACTCCCCGAAGAGCTTTAGTTTTTTCCATAGCTCGGTCTAAAGCCTCTTCGGCAAAAAACTGAATGGTACTATCTACAGTTAGATGAAGGTTGTTACCAGGCTGAGCTTCTAAATATTTAGTGGTAAGAGGTATCCCTTTACCTAAAGCATCTTTTTCATAAAATGAATAACCTACCTTACCCGTGAGATAGGAATCGAAAGCAAACTCTAAACCTTCCAATCCTCGTCCATCTTTTCCCACAAAACCTAAAAGATTGCTAAATAGAGGAGCTTGGGGATAAAAACGAGTTGATTTCTCTCTCCAATCTATTCCTTTTAATTTTTTTTCTTCCAGAGTTTCCTTTAAATAAAGGGGGGCATTATCGGTTATCTCTATCCAAGAGCGTCCACTCTGAAACTTTTGCTGCAATTCAACTGGTGGAAGAGAAAGAAGTTGGGACAATTCTTGAGCTACCTTTTCCGGGTCATCAATCTGAGGGGAGTAAGCACTGATAGAAAGAACTCTTACATCTTCAGCTAGGGTCTTACCATTTCGATCTAAGATTGAGCCTCGAGGGGGTAAGATTTCTTCTAATACTAAGCGAGATAAAGCTTCTTCTCGATAAAATTTACCTTTTACTACCTGAAGGAAAAAGAGATGAGTTATAATTACCCCGAAAAAAAACAAACATAGAAAGAACAGAAAATTTGCCCGCCGGGCAAATTTTCTGGAAATCATTCTCCCTGCGTCTCCTTAAGCGTTTTAGACGAAACTAGCTCTCCTTCCCCACCTCCCAAGGCCGAGCTGGATACCATATATATAGTTTCATCGGGATAAGTCATTCCCAATTGGTTTATCGCTACATCCTTTATTCTATCTAGTGAAGATAACCGAGCAATCTCCACTTTCAATTTCTCCTCAGTAGCTAATAAATTTTCAACCTTATCTCTTTTCTGCTCCACTAAAAAGCTTTTTTCTAAAAGTAAAGCTTGCAAGGTAACACAGAGAAAAGAAAGAGAAAAAACAAAAAACAAACCGAATATCAACCAGAATCTAAGTCCCTTCATTTCTATCCCTCCTTAATTTTTCTCCCGCTCTTAGGCGACCACTTCGAGCTCGAGGGTTATCTCTCACTTCTTCAGGAGAAGGATAAACAGGTTTTTTTGTTAATACCTCCCACTCTTCGTTACCTCGAAGAAACTTTTTCACTATTCTATCTTCTAAAGAATGGTAGCTAATTACCACTATCCTTCCTCCCTCTTCTACCAAAGGAGAAACTTTTTCTAAAGCTTCTTCTATCTCTTTTAGCTCTTCATTTACAAAAATGCGTAAAGCCATAAAAGTGAGAGTAGCGGGGTGAATCTTTCCTCGCTGAGGGACCACCCTTTCTATAATTTGAGCTAATTCGCGAGTAGTGACTATAGGTTTTTTCTCTCGTTCTTTTACTATAGCTCGAGCAATTCTGCGAGAAAACCTTTCTTCTCCATAGTAATAAATAATAGAGGCTAATTCTTTTTCCGGAAACTCATTGACCACTTGATAAGCACTTCGTTTCTCCGATAAATCCATCCTCATATCCAAAGATCCTTCCCTCTGGAAGCTAAAACCCCTCTCTGCTTTATCCAATTGCCAAGAAGATACTCCCAAGTCAAATAACACTCCAGAGATTTCCTTCATACCCAAAGAAAGAAGGATATCATCAATCCGAGAAAACCTTTCTTTAAACAAATATACTGGGAGATAAGGATTTTTTAGAGTTTCTCTAGCCACTTTTATAGCTTCTTCATCTCGATCTATGCCCACCAACATAGCTCCCTCTTCCAGTTCACCTAAGAGAGATAAGGCATGACCTCCTCCTCCCACTGTGGCATCTACGTAAATACCATTCTTCTTCCAGAGAAGATAATGAAGAACTTCTTTCTCCATTACTGGCTGGTGAAAAAGAGCATTGACCATTTTTAAATACCTGTATCCACTATCTGCTCAGTTAGCTCACTGAATTTCTTTCCCATCTCCTCATGATAAGGTCTCCATATTTCCTCAGACCAAATTTCCAATCGTTCTCCTACTCCTACCCAAACTACTTGTCGGTTTATTTCCGCATAATTTTTCAAATAATCGGGAATAACGATTCTCCCCTGTCCATCGATATCTAAATAACTAGCATTAGCCAAGAAGAAGCGAGAGAACTCTCGAGTTTCTTTGCGAGTGAGAGAAAGAGCAGTAATCTTTTGATACAATTTATCCCATACCTCTTCCGGATAGAGAAAAATACACTTTTCCATTCCTTGAGTGAGATAAACTTTTCCAGAAATTTCTCCCCGGAAAGAACTGGGAATCACCACTCGATTTTTTTCATCAATAGTATGATAATAATGACCTAAAAACATCTCCCACTTTCCCCCACTTTTTACCATTATACCCCACCTAGCATAAACCAATAGGTAGAAAATATAAATAGAACATTAGTTTTAAAAAAGTTTTTTTCAAGAAATATGAGAACTGCAGAGAAAACCTACCAACAAATCATCACGTCAGATAACTGTCGTAGACAGTGAGGGATACTATAG
>JAGPEW010000137.1 GCA_018056825.1 Candidatus Sordicultor aquaticus | reverse complement strand
ATCTATGTTGAGGTTATGAAAAACATCCTCAAGAAGTGGTTAAAGTGGGAGATATAATAGAGGCTCGGGGATTAGAAGTAGATAAAAATAAAATAAGAATTTCGCTGGGTATTAAACAGGTTTTGCCTGACCCCTGGGAAAATATAGAAGAGAAATATCCTGTGGGTAGTGTTGTCCGGTTGAGAGCAGCTTCGATTACTCCTCGGGGGGTATGGGGGGAGGTTGAAGAGGGAATAGAAGGACGGATACCATTAGAAGAGTTATCGTGGAAGAGAGTTAATCGAGCCAGTGAAGTGGTAAGGAGAAATCAAGTAGTGGAAGCAAAAGTTTTAGAGGTTGACACTAAAAACCGACAAGTCCTTTTGAGTATTCGACAACTTCGTTCCAATCCTTGGGAAGAGGTTAGCAAAAAGTGGAAAGTAGGAGATGTAGTAGAGGCAAAAGTGCAGAGATTGATGAACTTTGGTGCTTTTGTAGAGTTAGCTCCTGAAATAGAAGCTCTTCTTCCTCTATCTGAGTTAGATTGGGAACCAGTTAAACACCCTAACCAAATTCTAAAGAGAGGCCAAGCGTTGCCTCTTAAAATTATAGAATTTAATCCTGAGGAACAGAGAATCGTGGTTAGCCGGAAAGCAACTCTTCCTGACCCCTGGGAAGAAATTAAGAGCAAATATCCGGTGGGTAGCGTTCATCTCAAAAAAGTAGTTAGACTGGTGGATTTTGGTGCTTTTGTAGAGTTAGAAAAAGGGTGGGATGGTTTAGTTCATATCTCAGAAATTTCTAACCAGCGAATTTCATCTCCTTCTGAAGTATTAAAAGAAGGCGAAAAAGTAAGAGTGAAAGTTATAAAACTTGATGACCAGGAGAGAAAAATTGGCTTGAGTATCAAACAAGCTTCAGAAGAGGAAGAAAAAGATTATAGTTCTTCCAATGGTAGAATAACCTTAGGAGATATGGTAGGAGGTAAACTAACCGATCTTTTGAATAGTCTCAAAAAATGATAGATAGAGCTAACTCTTCTTTAGTGAGGGCTCAGAATGTTATCCAAGAGCTGAGAGAAGTAGCTTCTTCTTTTGAACAGGTAGTAGTAGCTTTTTCTGGAGGGATGGATAGCACCGTAGCCCTTTTCCTCTCTCTTCAAGCTCTAGGAAGAGAAAAAGTAATATCTTGTACTGTAGATTGGGATATTTATTTTCCTTCTTTAGCTCGAGAGAATGTTGACTACTGGGTAAACAATTTAGGAGTAAATCATATTTATCTTCCCGGGCGAAAAGTAATGGAAGAGATTATGAAAACTGGTCCCTCTTGCAACCGTTGCACTAAAAAAGCTAAGTTAGGAACTATCCGTCGTTATTTTGGGGATAAAGTTTTAATTGTGGGAGGCGCTAACCAAAGCGATAGCTGGGGTAAAAGAGGGGTAAAATTACTGAATAATACTTATTCCCCCCTTTTTGATTTTAGTAAAGAAGAAATTAGAGATCTGGCTTCTTTTTTCTCCCTTCCTTTACGAAGAATAGGAGAAAATAAACTCCGGGAGGGGTGCTTACTGAAGCATCTTTTAAAGCCCCTAATATCTCCTTATCATGCTCAAGCAGTGGTAAAGAGTAACGAGTTTCTCCTTAAAATATTAAATGAGAAAAACGTGGAAAGAGATATAGCTAATGTTAAAATAATTGGCCCCCTTAATCGCAATATTGCCTTGGTTAATGTTAAACCCTTACCTTCTTTAGCTTTGAGAGAAGAAATAACTGCTATTCTTTTTTCCATAAAAGAAATAAATGAAATTAGTTGGGTAGATAGTCCTATTACTTTAGTAGTAAGAGCTAATTTGGGGCAATATCGTAACTCTTCCTCTCTTTATTGGTTAAAAGAAGGAAGATTGCAACCCGAATTTGCTTCTCCTATTACTATTCAGTGGATGCCTTCTTCCAACCGAAAACTTCGTACTTTTCAAGTAGTGGATTTTAAAAAGGAGAATATAAACTATGACCAGTGCCGAAATCAGGAAAGCTTTTCTTCAATTCTTTGAAGAGAAAGGACATAAAGTTTTACCCAGTGCTTCACTTATTCCTGAAGACCCTACTATTCTTTTGACCATTGCTGGTATGGTGCCTTTTAAGCCTATTTTTGAAGGCCGAGTGTCACCCCCTTTTCGCCGAGCAACTACAGTTCAGAAGTGCGTACGGATAAGCGATTTAGAAAAAGTAGGTTATACCCCTCGGCATCATACTTTTTTTGAGATGCTGGGCAATTTTTCCTTTGGTGATTATTTTAAGCAAGAAGCTTGTCCTTGGGCTTGGGAATTTCTCACTCAGAGACTATTACTCCCCCCTGATAAATTGTGGATTTCTGTGCATCGCCAAGATGAAGAAGCGTTTAAGATTTGGAGAGATAAAGTAGGTATCCCTGAGGAAAGAATAGTGTTTTTGGGAGACGAAGATAATTTTTGGGCTTCCGGGCTAGTGGGTCCTTGTGGCTATTGCTCAGAGATTTATTATGACACAGGAATAGAAAGAGGATGTGGACGACCGGATTGCCGTCCGGGTTGTGATTGCGACCGGTATTTAGAAATATGGAATCTGGTGTTTATGGAATTTGACCGAGGAAGCGATGGTTCTCTCCGAGAACTGCCCCATAAAAATATTGATACGGGAATGGGTTTGGAAAGAATTACTTCGGTAATACAGAAAGTTCCCACAGATTTTGAAACGGATCTTTTTATACCTTTGATTAAAAAAATAGAAAACATGAGTGGAGTTAGTTATCAAAGGGAGGACTTACGCCCTTACTTTCGAATTATTTCTGACCATATTAGGGCTATCACTTTTTTAATAGGAGATGGAGTTTATCCTGCGAACGAAGGTAGGGGTTACGTTTTACGTCGTCTAATTCGCCGAGCCCATCGCTATGGGCAAAAACTTTCTCTATATAATACTTTTTTACCGGAGTTAGCTTTTGTAGTAATTGAGATTATGGATTATTATCCAGAGCTTAGAGATAGAGAAAAATTGATTGCTCAAGTAATACTTCAGGAAGAAAAGAAATTTGAAGAGACTCTGCAGTTGGGAATGGGATATCTAGAAGATTTAATTTCTCGCTTCCGAGAAAAGGGGGAGAATAAAATCCCGGGGAGAGAAATATTTTATCTTTATGATACTTATGGGTTCCCCCCTGATATAGCTTCAGAAATATTAAAAGAAGAAGGTCTATCTTTTTCTTCAGAAGAATTCGAAGAGGAAATGGAAAGACAAAAATCTCGAGCTCGTCAGGCTTATGAAGAGAAAGCTCAGGAATTCAAAGAGAAAAAAGACAGAGAAGAAATGTTTTCTGGCCTGGTTAGCGATTTTGTAGGTTATGAAGAAAAAGAAATAGAAACTCAAGTTTTAGCTCTTTTTTCTCAGGGAAAAAGAGTAAAGGAAGCCAAAGAAGGAGAAGAAATAATAGTAGTTTTGGAAAAAACTCCTTTTTATCCTGAAAAAGGAGGGCAGGAATGGGATAAAGGTTTTATTGTTTCCCCTCAAGGGAAAGTAAAAGTGGAAAAAGTAGCTTCTCCCTCTTCTTCTCTGATTATTCACTGGGGAATAGTAGAAGAAGGTTTGATAAGAGAAGGGGAAAAAGTGCGAGCTGAGATTGAATTTCGGCGAAGGAGAGCGATGGAAATTCACCATACCGTTACTCATCTTCTTCATCGTGCTTTACGGGAAGTTTTGGGAGAACAGGTAAAACAAGCTGGTTCCTGGGTG
>JAGPEW010000136.1 GCA_018056825.1 Candidatus Sordicultor aquaticus | reverse complement strand
ATCCAGATATCAGGACAATTTCAAAATCTTCTCTTCGGCTTAAAACCTCTAATATTTGTTCTCCCAAATAACCAGTAGAGCCTAAGATGGCTACTTTCATCTTCATCTCCCCCAGGATAATCTTAAAAGATAGACTAAAGGACCAACGAGGAAAAAGGAATCAAAACGATCCAAAATCCCTCCATGTCCAGACAAAAAATTACCTGAATCTTTCACTCCTGCCCTTCTCTTCAATGCTGATTCCCAAATATCTCCTAAAAAGGAAACTAAAGCTATTAAAAACCCAACTAAAAGTCCTTGTGAAGGAGAAAAAGAAACGGAAGGGATAACAAAAATTAAACCCATAAGAGTGGCTGCTGCCATCCCTCCTAGTAGGCCTTCCCAGCTTTTCCCTGGGCTAATTCGGGGAACTATTTTATGTCTACCCCATTTTCTACCTATTAGATAAGCAAAGATATCGTTCATCCATACTGGAAGAGCAAAAAGAACTACGTTCGTCCGGCTATAAGCAATGCCCATTTTTACCCAAAAAAAAGGAAATAAAGAACAATATAAAAAGCCTAAAAGATAAAAAGCCACCGGTTCTACTATTCGCTGAGAAGTTATAAGCTTCCACCCTATTAACACTAAAAACAAGGCATAACTTAAGAAAAAAATTACTTTATAATTAATGTTAAACAAACAAGAATAGAGAAGGAAAAGAGAAGCCAAAGAAAACCACATCAAAGGAGCTCTTTCCTCCTTTTCGTAAATTAACCTGCCATATTCTATGAGAGAACCAAGAGAGAGAAAGAAAAAAACTAAGGCCAAAGTCCAGGAATTAAAAAGAACTAAAAATAAAAAAAGGGGTAAAGCCCAAGCTATACTCCAAGTTCTTTTTCTCAAATCTGATGATTGAGCCTTCAAACTCTACCCCCAAATTTTCTTTTCCGTTCTCTAAAATCCTGAAAAGCTCGGTGGTACTCTTCAATAGTAAAATCAGGCCACAAAGTATCAGTGAACCACAATTCCGTGTAAGCAATCTGCCAGAGAAGAAAATTACTGATTCTTTTTTCTCCTCCAGTACGAATCAAAAGGTCAGGATCGGGCTGGTTTTTAGTATCAAGGTAAGAACTGAAACTCTCTTCTGATAGGAAAGCAGAAAGAGATCTATCATTATAATCATAAATATTTTTTACCGCCCTTAAAATTTCATCTCTACCTCCATAGTTTATAGCTAAATTAAGATTTAATCTCTCACCTCTCAAGGTGGACTTTTCTAAATCGTTAATCTGCGAAACCAAGTCTTGGGGAAGGCCATCTTTTCTTCCTAAGAATCTTACTCTGACTTTATTTTCTACTAGTTCTTGGCCATACTTATCTATGCTTTCCTCAAATAACTTCATCAAGCCCTGAATTTCACTTATCGGTCTTTTCCAGTTCTCAGTAGAGAAAGCGTAAAGAGTGAGAAAGGAGATATCAACTTCTGCGGTTTCCTCTATTACATTTCTTATTACTTCTACTCCCTTTTTGTGTCCTTCTAAGCGAGGTAAACCCTGTTTTTCCGCCCATCTTCCATTTCCATCCATAATGATGGCTACATGTTTAAGTATTATACCTATACGGTCATTATTTCTTTTTCTTTCTTTTCCCATAAACCATCTAACTCGTTTATATATTCATCGGTAAGCTTTTGAACTTCGGCCTGTGCCCTTTCGCTATCATCTTCTGATATTTCCCCCTCTTTTTCCATTTTTTTGATTTCTTCGTTGGCTTCCCGGCGAAGATTTCTAATAGCTACTTTAGCTTCCTCTACCCATTTCTTGGCTAATTTAGCTATTTCCCTTCTTCTCTCTTCAGTAAGAGGAGGAATGATGATACGAACTATTCCCCCTTCCACCTTAGGGTTAAGTCCCAAATCTGATTTCCAGATAGCTTTCTCAATCAGCGAAAGAGCATTCTTGTCCCAGGGTTGTATTACGATAGTTCGAGCATCAGGAGTAGTAATAGAAGCTATTTGTTTCAACTTCATGATTGTTCCATAATAATCAATTTCTAAATCTTCTACCAGACTCGGAGAAGCTCTTCCTGTTCTCACGTGAGACAATTCTTCCCGGGCTACACTTATAGCTTGTTTCATCCTTTTTTCTACATCTTTAACTACCGATTTTAAATTATCATTCATTTTTCTCCCTCCCTACTAAAGTTCCTATATTATGACCAGTAACTATTTTGAGAAGGTTATCTTCTTTATTAACATTAAATACGATAATAGGGATATTGTTTTCCATACACAGGGAGACAGCTGTAGAATCCATCACCTTAAGTCCTCGATTTAAAACTTCCAAATAGTCTAAGTGGTCAAACTTGTAAGCATTTTTCTCTTTGAGGGGGTCAGCTTCATAAATTCCATCTACTTTAGTAGCTTTAAGCAAAGCTTCAGCCCGCACCTCAGCTGCTCGTAAAGCAGCTGCAGTATCAGTAGTGAAATAAGGGTTACCAGTACCACCAGCAAAGATAACTATTCTCCCTTTTTCTAGATGTCTAATAGCTTTTCTTCTAATATAAGGCTCAGCTACTTCTCGCATCTCAATAGCAGTTTGTACTCGAGTGGGAATACCTTCATTCTCTAAAAAATCCTGTAAAGCCAAAGCATTAATAATAGTAGCTAACATTCCCATATAGTCAGCAGTAACTCGGCTGATACCTTTATCTCCTGCCGTTCTACCTCTGAAGATATTTCCTCCCCCCACTACTATACAAATTTCCACTCCTAAATTTCTCACTTTTTCAATTTCTTTAGTGATGTAATCCAAAACTTGAGTGTCAATACCAAAAGGGAGAGACCCCATTAAGGCCTCTCCTGATAATTTAATTAAAACCCTCTTAAATCGTAAAGAAGGTTGTAAATCACTCATTGTATTCGCCCAATTTATAGCGCACGAATCTCCTAATTACTATATTTTCTCCTAACTTAGCAATAGTCTCAGTGAGGAGGTCTTTGACCTTTTTTTCTGGTTCTCGGATATAATCTTGCTCCAGAAGACAGTTGTCCTCGAAGAACTTTTTTATCTTTCCCTCTACAATTTTTTGTTTAACTTCTTCTGGTTTATTACTATCTCTTAGTTGCTCTTGGTAAATTTCTTCTTCTTTCTTCCTTATTTCTTCAGGAACATCCTCTGGAGCCACCCATCGAGGAGCCTGAGCAGCTATTTGTAAAGTTAGCTCTTTCACTAAGTAGCGAAACTCATCAGTGCGAGCAACAAAATCAGTCTCGCAGTTTACCTCTACCAAAACTCCGATTTTACCATCGGTGTGAACATAAGCTCCAATCAGACCTTCTTGTGTTACTCTACCTTGCTTTTTAGCTGCAGTTTCTAGACCCTTGCGGCGGAGTATATCACAAGCTTTTTCTACATCTCCTCCTGCCTCTTCCAGGGCTTTTTTGCAGTCCATTACCCCTGCTCCGGTTCGGTTTCGAAGCTCAAAAACTTCCTTAGCTGTAGCACTCATAAGTTCTTATCATCCTCCTGTTCTTCCGGTTTTTCCTCTTCAATTTCTTCCAATTCCAAGCCCTGGAGCTCCTCCAATATCTGAGAAGCCTCTTCTTCTTGGGGACTATTCTTTTCTGTTTCTACCACTTCTTCCTGAGGAATAGCCACTCCTTCTGTGGCTATCATTTCTTGACCTTCACTTGCCAATCTCTTTCCTTCTAATATAGCATCAGCAATAAGAGTAGAAAAAAGGCGAATAGCCCGGATAGCAT
>JAGPEW010000135.1 GCA_018056825.1 Candidatus Sordicultor aquaticus | reverse complement strand
CGGGCTCGCGATGACGGTTAATGGCAGTGAGATTTTTGGTTAACTATGATATCTCTTTTGAACTTATATGATTGGGTTTACAGTGTTTAGAGGATATAGTTTAATCTCCCAGGTAGTTAGTAGTTATTCCTTTCTGTCCATTTATCTGTTTTGAAAACCTTCTATGGTGTCCAGAAAAAACTTATGGGTAATGCTGAGTTCTAAAGAGAGCAACAATGTCATCATGGCTCTCATATTGGGAACTTCATTTTTTCCAACTTCTTACTAAATTTTCGGTTGTTTCTCTCTTTCTCATTCCCTTATTCTGCCTCTTTCTTCCTCAGATATAAGAAAGAATAGAGCCGTAAAATAATTGACTAAGACGAATAAATATGATATGTTTTGAACCATCTAACAGCGAAGCTAGGGAGGCGATAGGTATAGAAGTAAATTACCGCGTTAACCATCAAATTGGAGCGCGGGAAGTGCGGTTGATTTCTCCAGAGGGAGAGCAGTTGGGGGTTGTTCCCTTAAAAAAAGCTCTAGAGATGGCTGAAGAAGCAGGCTTAGATTTAGTAGAAGTAGCTCCTGATGCTCATCCTCCTGTATGTCGAATAATGGACTATGGGAAGTTTAGATACGAAAAGGAGAAAAAAATTAAGCTTTCCCGCAAGAAGCAAAAAACTTCAGAGTTAAAGCAGCTTAATTTAAGACCTAAAATTGATCAACATGATTATCAAGTAAAACTTAAAAATGCGCTTCACTTCTTAGAAGATGGTGATAGAGTAAAAATAATAGTTCGGTTTCGGGGAAGAGAAGCAGCATTTCAAGAAAAAGGTGAAGAACTATTAAAAAAGATGGTGGCTGACTTAGAAGAAGTAGGGAAAGTAGAACAGGACATAAAATATGAGGGGCCACATCTTACAGTTACTTTAGCCCCTAAGAAGTGAGGAGGAATGACTTATGCCTAAGATGAAAACCCATAGAGGTGCAGCAAAACGATTTAAGATCACTGCCACTGGTAAAGTGAAAAGAGCCCAGGCAGGAAAAAGTCATCTTTTAGCTCACAAAAGTAGAAATAGAAAAAGAAGACTTAGAAAATCTGTTATTTTGGATAAAGTAGAAGCAAAAAGAATACGCAAATTGCTTACCCAGGCCTAAAGGAGTGAATGAACTATGCCTAGAGTGAAAAATAGTGTAGCCTCTCGAGAGAGAAGAAGGAAAACAATGAAGTTAGCTCAGGGCTACCGAGGAGCTCGTTCTCGCTCTCACCGAAGAGCTAAAGAACAAGTAATGAAGTCTCAGGCTTATGCTTACCGAGACCGGAAAAACCGTAAACGTGATTTTCGCCGCTTATGGATTGTTAGAATAAACGCTGCAGCGAGAGGAGAAGGAATGAGTTATAGTAAGTTTATGGGAGCTCTTCGCAAAGCAGGAATAAATCTGGACCGGAAAAACCTCTCTCGCTTAGCTATTGAAGACCAGGAAGCCTTCCAAAAGCTGGTTGAAATAGCCAAATCCCAGCTCTAAATTTCGATTTCGCCCTTTATAATAAAAATAATTGGAAACTACCATAGTTTTCCAATTATTTTTATGGGAATGGAGGAAGAGATTTTGCCAGAATTAGAAGAATATTGGGAAAGTTTTCAAGAAGAGATAAAAAAAGTCACTACTTTGAGCGACTGGAATTACCTAAAAGGTAAGTATGTAGGGAAAAAGAGCCGGTGGGGAGAATTTTTAAGCAAATTAAAAGAATTGCCCCCCGAAGAGAAAAAAACCTGGGGCAAAAAAATTAACCAGCTTAAAAAAGAAATGGAAGAGTTGCTGGAGGAGAAATACCAAGAGCTTCTCTCTACCGAGGAAAAATTCAAAATCGATATCACCCTTCCAGGGAAGAAAGGATGGTTAGGTTCTCCTCATCCTGTTCTCCTTACCCGAGACTGGATTTTAACTATCTTTGAAAGCCTAGGGTTTCGAGTAGAAGAAGGGCCAGAGATAGAAACTGAATTTTATAATTTTGAAGCCTTGAATATTCCTCCTGACCATCCGGCCCGGGATGACCAGGATTCTTTTTATCTAGCTCCCGGCTATTTACTCCGTACTCATACTTCTCCTGCTCAAATCCGGGTAATGGAGAAATTAAAACCACCTTTCAAGGTAGTAGTTCCGGGAAAATGTTATCGTCGAGATGCCTTTGATGCTACCCATAGCCCTATGTTCCATCAAATAGAGGGCTTAGTGGTAGCTCAAGATATTTCTATGGGAGACTTGAAAGGTACTTTAGAAACTTTTGTGCATCGTTTTTTTGGTAAAGATAGAAAAACGCGATTCCGTCCGGGATATTTTCCTTTTACTGAGCCCAGTGCCGAAGTAGACGTTTCCTGTGGAGTATGTGGAGGTAAGGGTTGCCGCTCTTGTGGATATAGTGGATGGTTAGAAATTTTAGGCTCCGGTTTAGTTCATCCCCAAGTTTTTGTCCATGCCGGTTATGACCCTCAAAAAGTGCGAGGATTTGCCTTTGGAATGGGAGTGGAAAGGATTGCCATGCTCAAATTTGGCATAAAAGACATAAGGTGGTTTTTAGAAAACGATGTGCAATTTTTGGAACAATTTAATACTTTTTAGTGAGGACTAGGGTTTTATGAGAATTTCTTATAGTATTTTAAAAAAATTCCTACCTGATTTAAATCTTCCTAGAGAAGAATTAATTACCCTTCTCACCGAACAAGGGTTAACAGTAGAAAAAAGCTGGAAGATTAAAGAGTTATTTCCTTTTCCTCTCATGGTAGCTACCTTAGAAAAAGTAAAAAAGGGAATGCTTTACTCTGAAGGAGAAGTTCATTTCCAAGGAGAGACTTGGAAGGTAAAAGTAAATAACTGGGGAATGCCGGAAGAAAAAACTAAAATTATAGTAGGTGTAGAAAAAGGTATTCCTCATTTTTTACCCTGGGAAAAAGGAAAAGAGGAAACCATAGATTTTCTGATTCCTCTCCCCTTCTCAGCAGAAGAAGGAGAAGATGTTACTTCTCTTCTCCTAGACAATGATGATATAGTCCTAGATATAGAAGTCACTGCTAACCGTGGAGACTGCCTTTCTTGTCTGGGTTTAGCTCGAGAGGTAGGAGCAAAATTAGGTTTAAAGTGGCAGATTCCTCCGGTGGATTATGAAGAAGCTGATACCCCTTCTGATTTTAGTTTAGAAAACCAGGCACCAGATCTCTGTCCTTACTACACAGGAAAGCATTTAAGACGGCTTTCTGTTCGTCCTTCTCCTTGGTGGGCATTAAAAGAACTTTCTTTTTTAGGTTTGAGGCCCATTAATAATGTCGTGGATTTTACTAATTTGGTGATGATGGAGGTCGGTCAACCTTTACATGCTTTCGATGCCTCAGTTATTAAAGGAAGAAAGGTCATAGTGAGGAGGGCAAGAGAAGGAGAAAAGTTGATAACTCTGGATGGGATAGAAAGAGAATTATCTTCGGGGATGTTAGTAATAGCTGACGCGGAGCGCCCCATAGGTATAGCTGGGGTAATGGGAGGGAAAGAAAGCGAAATTACTCCCTTTACTTCAGAGGTATTTTTAGAAGCAGCTATCTTTGACCGAGTGGCAGTGAGAAAAACAGCTAAAGCTTTAGGGTTGAGAACTGATGCCTCTGCTCGTTTTGAGCGAGGAGTAGACCCAGAAAAGGTAATTTACGCTTCCAGTCGGGTGCTTAACCTTTTGGGAAAAGATGGAGAACCGGCTTCGGGTTGGTTAATAACCGGT
>JAGPEW010000134.1 GCA_018056825.1 Candidatus Sordicultor aquaticus | reverse complement strand
GGATACTATGGATAACATTCGCCGAAGATTAACTGACACTGTAGAGATGGAAATAGAGTTGGATAAAGAAGTAGGAAACATTGCTTCTTCTTTAGAGAAATTGGATTTTTTAAAATGGTTCAGTATAGAAGGGAATAAATTAGAAGTGAGTCTGAAAAGTGACCGAGATTATCGTCCGGAATTATCTCAATTTCTTTATCAAAATGGATACCTCCCTCTTTCTATGAAAGCTAAAGAAATGAGTTTAGAGGAAGCTTTTATCACTATTACTCAACAGAATATTTCTCTACTAGCCCGAGGGGAGGAAGCAGCATGAAGAAAAAAGTTGGTCTCTCTATTTTTCTAGCTATCGTAGGAATTGTGGTGGTTTTATTTGTGATTTCCTATTTTACTGTCCGGCTTAACTATGGAGTTTTACAAGGTAAAGTCACCGACTACTACTCACAAGATGTGGTTAGAAAGCTGCATCTTACCATTGACGGACGTTCTGATATTCTATTTCAGAGTAAAGATTATCAAATTACCCATCTTCCCCCCGGAAAACATACTCTCCAGGCTGAAGCCCCTTATTATTATCCCTTTTCTCAGGAATTGGAAATCAAAAGAGGGATTAATACTTTTGACTTTACTATGAAGGGTAAAGAAATACCCGATCTAGCTGGTATTATCTGTTTTGCTGACCCGGTAGATAAAGGAATTCAGATTGAAATCCGATTTAAAGATTCTAAAGGGGTGGGAATATCCGAATTTCCCGCTCTTCCTCTTCAGTTGGAGGGTAAACTCTATGTTAGAGAGGGAGAAGATGAAAATAATTACAATCGAGGAAGGTTAATTTTTGAAGGGCCAATAGAGCTTTTCTGGGATCCTAATGCTTACCTTTCCCGTAATAAAGGTATTATTCCCTGGGATAAAATTCAGATTGACCCCGAAAAAGAAAAATACGGCATAATGGAGTTAGTGCTCCATACTCCTCAAGGAGATTTTGAGGATGTTATTGAAGATGTAGAGTTACATTTACCGAAAAAGGAGGAATGAAAATGGCAGGAAAAGTGACTAAAACTCTTTTTAAAAGAGATTTTCTCTATACTTTATATAGCTGGGGATATTATGCGGCTATTTTTGCTTCTTTCCTGGTTTCTTCTTTTATATTGAAGAATTTTATAGATAGTATTCGGGAAGATGACATTTTAGTTTCGGCTTATCCCTTACATCAGCCTCTCTATATTACCTTGGTTATTATTTCTATTTATTTAGTGATAGTATCGGCTATTTCTATCTCCCGAGAAAGAGAGCAAGGAACCTTAGAAGTTCTTTTTTATGGACCAATAACAGCAGGTAACTTTCTCTGGAGTAAATATTTTAAAGATTTACTTTTAGGGATTATAGCTTTAGGTTTGAGTGCTGTGTACTTTTATTTAGTGAGTTACCTTACTAATCTGGGATTCACCATAGGTTTGGTTAAAGCCTTGTTTATGGGAATTTTTACCATATCTTGTGTGGTGAGCTTTGGACTGTTCATTTCCTCTTTGACTGGACGAATTCGGAGCTCGGTAATCACTCTTTTAGCTATCCTGGGAGCGTTTTTGGCTATTCAGTTTGCTTATGGTGCTCTTTCAGGTTTGGGAGAAGAGGTAACTGCACCTACTTCTCTTCTCTACCTTCGTCAAACTCTCTCCTATATTTTCCAGGGTATAAATTGGATATCGCCTTTTGCTTTCTTAAGTCGAGGATTGGATGCCGTGGTTTTAGAAAGCTGGCCTTTGTATCTAACTAACATAGCCTATTGCTTGATTTATTCCCTCATTTTTATGGCTCTTTCTGTATTGGTTATGAATCGAAGGGGGGTCAAAGCCTGATGAAGAGGAAAATAGTTTTCTTTGTTTTAGTAACTATTTTAGTGGGAGGAAGCGTTGCTTGGGCTCAAGCGCCTCTTTTCCGTGAGCAGCTGGTTTATTCTTTGACTTCTTTTAATGGTTCGGGCTTTAGCAGTAGTTTTTGCCCTCAAAGTGAAGATACTTTATATTTTATTACTGGTAATAATAGTGTAGTAAACCCTCGGAAAACTATTGTTTACTATTGGCCTATAACCCGTCGATATATGGCTGGGTTTAACACCTTAAATGAGGAAGTTCCAGGAAAACTGGAAATCTGGCAGGGAGGAAAATTAATAACCACTCTGGAAAAGCAAAAATATGCTCTCTATTATCCTGAAGGTTATTGGTCAGAAAAAGCAATAATTTATCTGGATGAAGAAGCTCAAGAGCGTTATGATGAATATAAAACAGCTATGGATGAATTTAACAAGAAGCTTCAAGAATATTATCAGGCTATGGATTATTATCAGCAACAGCTCAATAACTTTCTTGAAGAAGTGCGCCGCCGTCGAGAAGCTGGCGAAACCGGACCTCTAGATATTACCATTCCTAAACAACCACAACCTCCGGAGTTTGTAAAATTCTATGTTACTGAACCAGCAGAAGGATTTATTCTTAACCTTCCCGTTGGTAACTATGAAATCAAAGTGAGGATGGAAGATGGGACTATTTTTGAAGGAAGCGAAAAAAAGTTAGTGGTTTTTGCTTCTCGTCGACGAGAAGGAGTAGGGTATGAAATTATCCCTGGAAACCGCTGGACTAAGAAAGAAAACTGTGATGATCCTTCCTGGATTATTCACGCTGTAGGCAAAAACGAACTCTATTTCAATCCCTTTTATCAGGAAGAATACAATGAGCTGTATTATAATAAGCTCCAAGACCCTCAAAATACCGGTCGGATAGAGAGCTGGAAATGGGTGCATGTTGAACCGGTGGACAATGCTCAAGTTCTTTTAGGAAGAGGAGAAGAAATATTGCAAACAGTTGACAAAGCCCCTTATTTTGTAAAACAGGTTCCTGGGCCAGAGCTAGGGTATGAAATAATTCCCTATGATGATCAGCTAAAAATGAGTGGCTATCAACCCACTTTTGAGAGCTATAAAGTAACTTTAGGAGAAGACCTTCCCGAGACCGATTATCAAATATCTACTATTTCTAAAGAGACTGGAGAGCATATTCCTAAAAGCGAACGGACTATTCGTTTTTTGAAGAAAGAAAACGGAGTTTATCTTTATGGTGTGGCATTTTTACCTTTAATAGTGGGAGCAATAGTGATAATCAGCCGTTCTTCCCGAGTAGAGAGGTAAATAGAGTTGATTTTATAGCTGAGTAGAAATATAATTATGGTGAGTTGAGGTGCGCCTGTGGCTCAACTGGATAGAGCAACAGACTACGGATCTGTAGGTTGGGGGTTCAAATCCCTCCAGGCGCGCCAGAATGTTTTTCCACCTTTCTTTCTAAATCTGCGGAAAGATAGCAAAACATTTTAAGATGGACTGGGTAACTAAAAGTGGCTGTAAACGAGTTTAGTTGGGGCTCCTGAGTAGGAGCCCCAATGTATTCCAAAGCTGTGAGAGTCAATATGTTGGAGAGTAGCGGCATCAAAATGGATTATCGGACCTCCCTTTGGGCCTTCCCACTTTGTTACTAACTGGCCAGTAGTTTTATCGTACTTGGCTATAGTCCGGTTGTCCACAGCATAAAAATATAGGGTATCGACACCCACTCCTTGATTAGCCTCTGGGACGTTGAATTCCACTATCTGTTCAAATTTTTGTTCTCCGAAAGCTACACAGTTGCAGGATAGGATGGTTAAGAGAGCCAAAATGGCCACGATTAAATAACTTTTCCCTGTAAGACTTTTCATTCTCTAAGCAC
>JAGPEW010000133.1 GCA_018056825.1 Candidatus Sordicultor aquaticus | reverse complement strand
TCATTACAATGACTATGAGGGGGCGTACCCCCTCATAACCCCCAAAAAGATAAAAACATAAAAAACAGAAAAAACAACTGAGGAAGAAAAAACCTTCCTACTATTAGGGGGAAAATACTCCCTAATGACCCCCAAAACAAAGAAAAATAAAGACTTAAAAACAAAAACACCCTGAGGGAGAAAACATCCCTCAGTGGGGCAAGCCCCCTTATAACCCCCAAATAGTAAAGAACAAAAGCAAAAGACTACTGGATAAGCTATAGTATCCCTCAATATATAATAACCTTGAGTTTTTAATTCCCGATGTAATTTACTTTTTTAAAGTTTTAATATTTTAACCAGTTTCGCGGGATACTATAATCCCTTAAAAGAAGATTTTAAACTCCCATATTATAAACTATAAACAAACTAACTTTCCGATTTTTTTTAATAATTTAGCTTCGGGGAGTAGTTTCTAATCTAGTAGAGACTTTATGCATCAGGTCTCTCAATTGCCAGTAACTTTTAACATATTGCTCATAATAAAAACGATAGATATCTCTATTCTGTCGGCGAGGATATATTTGACCTGATATTTGTACCATCTTGAGAGTAGCTTCCGGAATACTGCCATAGAAACCTACTCCTACTGCAGCATAAATCGCTGTTCCCAAAGTACTAGCTTCTTCTACTGTGGTAAGATAAATGGGAATATCAGCTACATCAGCATGAATTTGCAGCCACAGTTTGCTTCTTGCTCCTCCACCGCTTGCATATATCTCTTCTGCTTGAAAGCCATCTCGAGCTAAAGTCTCTAAAATGTGAAAGGCTCCGTAAGCCGTTCCTTCATACATAGCTCGCAAAATATGAGCCCGGGTATGACTTAAAGAAAGCCCCCAGATAGCACCTCGAGCTAAAGGATCTTGATAAGGACTACGATTACCCTGAAAATTATCTAACACTAAAAGGCCATCCGAGCCAGGAGGAATTTGCGCTACTATTCTATCCATAGCGTCAAAAATGTTCTCCATTTCTTCTTTTTCTTTAAATTCTTCCTGTAAAAAATTATCTCTAAACCATTTTAAAATAGAGCCAGTTGAACTTTGACCTCCTTCTAAAATCCACATATCAGAAAGCACTGCTCCCTGGTAAGGACCCCAAATGCCGGGACTAAAAATAGGACGATCAGAAAGAGCTAAATGACAGGTAGACGAACCAATTACCATAGCTAATCTTTGGGGATGAACTACATCCAATCCTACCATAGCAGCATAAGCATCTATCCCTCCTTGAATAACGGGAATTCCAGGAATAAGTCCTAAATCAGAAGCGGCTCTTTTAGTCAATTCCCCTACCCTTCCCCCCACCGGGATTAAATCTCGAGGCCATTTATCTAATACTTCTTCAAAATTAAGTTCTCGCAATAGAGAAATTGGCCAACCTCCTTCCGGGGGGCAATAATTCCATTTGCAAATGGCATTATTGAGAGAAGTAACCCAGCGGCCAGTGAGTTTAAAAACTACCCAGTTTTGGCATTCCACCAAATAATCGGAGTTAGCAAAAATATCAGGTAAATTCTCTTTGAGCCACAACGCTTTGGGTATCATCCACTCCGGTGACTCACTCCCTCCAGCATAGCGCAGAACAGGATTATGAGTAGCATTGATTCTTTCTGCTTGTTCAAAAGCCCGAACATCCATCCACATAATAGCTCGATGTTTGGGATTACCAAACTGGTCTACAGGAAGCACGGTACAAGAACTAGCACTAACACTTAAACCAGCGATATCTTCTGGCTGCACTTCTCCCTGAATGATACAACGACGAACAGTATCTTGAACCGCTCTCCACCAATCATTAGGGTCTTGTTCTGCCCATCCCGGACGAGGATGGTGTTCGGGATAAGAATAAAAAGAAAGGGCTATCACATTACCTCGAGCATCAAAGATACCACTTCGCAATCCTTGAGTTCCTACGTCAATACCCAAAAAATAAGGGGGCTTAGAATTAGGCATAGTTTATAGACCTCCCCAACCCAAAAATTAAATTTTTTTATGTTAGAATTAAAATATGATTATTCCCAAATTTTTAGCCGATTGCATGTTGGGTAAACTAGCTCGATGGTTAAGGATTTTAGGATATGACACCAAGTACTTTCACTATTTAGATGATGCTAAAATAATAGCGCTCGCTCGTTTTGAGCACCGAATTATTCTCACCAAAGACCGAGACTTAGCTAAAAGAGCTTCTGATATTACCTACCTCGTCTCTTCTTCTCGAGTGGAAGAGCAAGTACAAGAAGTAATAACTGCTTTTCATCTTCCTTATCTTACTTCTTTTACCCGTTGTCCCCATTGCAATGAGCTACTCTTTGACCTCCCTCCAAAGGAAGCTAAGAAGGAAGTTCCCCTCTTTGTTTCTCTAACCTTTTCTCAATTTAAAAAGTGCCCTAAGTGTCATCGTATATATTGGCCAGGAACTCAGTGGCAGAAAATAATTCAGACTCTTTCGAGTTCCTGACCTTTCCTCATTATTTATCCAGCAATACTTCTACTCCAGGTAAAACTCGTCCTTCTAAAAACTCTAAAGACGCACCACCACCCGTAGAAATATGAGTAATCTTATCTCCTACTCCCGCTTTTTTAACAGCAGCTATGGTATCTCCACCACCTACTATACTTATAGCCCCACTTTCAGCAACCTTTTTAGCTATGGCTACTGTCCCTCGAGAAAAAGTCTCTACCTCAAAAACCCCTAGAGGTCCATTCCAGAAAATAGTTTTAGCTTCTTGAATATAGCGACCAAATTTTTCCACGGTTTGTGGACCAATATCAAAACCAGCCATATCGGGAGGAATTTGATTCCATTTTACCACCTTAGTCTCTACTCCTTCTTTAGCCTCCCGAGCTACTACAAAATCTTCTGGAAGTTCTAAACGTACTCCTCTTTCTCGAGCTATCCGCAGCACATCAGAAGCCTCTCCTATCATAGATTCTTCTATTATAGAATTACCCACTTCATAACCCAGGGCTTTCACAAAGGTATAAGCCATTCCACCTCCTAGAAGAAGAACGTCTACTTTTTCCAAAAGTTTTCTGATCACTCCAATTTTAGTTGATACTTTAGCTCCTCCTAAGATAGCTAGAAAGGGTCGCACTGGGTTATTAAGTTTCTCTCCTAAAGCTTCCAACTCCTTCTCCATTAAAAATCCGGCATAAGCAGGCAAAAATTTAGCCACTCCAGCAGTAGAAGCATGAGCCCGATGAGCAGTTCCAAAAGCATCATTCACATAAATATCAGCCAAACGAGAAAGAGCTCGAGCAAATTCTTCATCGTTGGCTTCCTCCTGAGGATAAAAGCGGATATTCTCAAGAAGCAGTACTTCTCCATCTTTTAGTTTAGAAACTGCTTCTTCTACTTTCTCTCCTATGCAATCATCTACTTTATAAACTTTTTCTCCCAAAAGCTCTTCTAATCTCCGAGCTACCGGGTCCATTTTAAGCTCTTCGCTAAACTTGCCTTTAGGACGACCCAGGTGGGAAACCAAAATTACCCTCGCTCCTCTATCTTTGAGATATTTTATAGTAGGTAAACTCTCTACAATTCTAGTATCATCAGTAATCTGCCGGTTCTCATCTAAGGGAACGCTAAAGTCTACCCTTACCAGCACTCTCTTTCCCTTAAGCTCTTCTTGAGGAATGTCTCTAATAGTTTTTTTATTCATTTTTCTACACCTCCCTTATTTTTTTCCGTTTTCTATAAAATACTGCAAAA
>JAGPEW010000132.1 GCA_018056825.1 Candidatus Sordicultor aquaticus | reverse complement strand
ACTTATCTCGTAAACGTTGAACCTCAGTTATTGAAACTCCAGCACCTAAATTGCGTAAATGAGGAAGAACAAAAAGGCCCCCTGAAGAAACTGTTTCTTGAGTAAACTTAGGTGATTGGCGAGTATAGCCTACGGTGTTAGAATTAGCAATATTATGGCCAGTAACATCCATAGCCGCCTGTTGAGCCTGTAAAGCCTTTTTAGCTATTTCCAGCCCAAAAAAAGCATTACTCATTTTTCTCTCCTTTTATTTATATTACCCCATTAATTAAAATTCCTTTATTTCCTTTAGTTGACTTTTCTTTCCCTCGAGAAGAGTAAAAATTATTCTTTTCTTCTCCCAACAATAGAGCAAAAACTGCGTCAATATAGTGTAAAGTATCATTAATTAAAGTGGCATTTTGCAAGTTGACTTCTTGTAATGTTTTTACTACTTTTTTAAATTCTTCTTGAATCTCTTTGAATTTCAAAGCCAGATCAGGAGGAGAGAGTTCAATTACCCGGCTTAAGCTCAACTTCCCAGATTCCAATTGATACTGTTCTATTATGTTTTCCCAAACATCGGTTAATTGCTTTTCCACATCTCGTACCTGAGTAACTAGATTCATTTCCTTTTCCAAAAGAGGAACCAAGTCCTCCAACTGATTTTTCAAAAGTAAATCTCTTTTTTCTTCCGCTACTTGACAAAGCTCGTTCTGGAGATGGAGTTCGTTTTCTAAAATCACCAAAACCCGAGAGAGAAAATCGTTCAAAGCTATCAAGCGTTCTTTCCTCCCTCAATTAAAAAATCAGTAATTTCCCGAGCAAACATTTTCTCTGCTACTTCCCTACCCCGAACTTCATATTCTCCTTTTTCTATTTTAACTTTCAGCTCTTGAACCAAATCCACTCTTATATCAGGGATTTTTTTATATTGCTGTTGCAGTTTTACTATTTCCTGACCAGTATGAGAAAGAGAAATTTTATCACCCTCTTCTTCTTTTTTAAGAGAAGAATTAACTTTTTTAACCTCTTTAGTGCGATCTACATAAAGTTTTAAAACATTCTCCAACTGGTTAGAGGAAATTTTCACTTTTTCTCACTTCCTTTAAATCTACTTACTATATTATATCGGATGAATTTCTAATTTTTTTAGTCCCCTTCCTTCTTTTTTTCTATGGCATCTTTAAAATAAAAATTGGGGGAACGAGAAGATGACTTATCTTCATCAGGAGAGAGAAGAGCAGCAAGCTTTTTTCTGCAATCCTCACAAAATCTTCCCGTAGTGATGGGTTTGCCACACCGCTCACAGGTAAGAAGAGCAGATCCCTCTTCTACTTCTATTTCAGCCAATTGTAGTCTCCCTTCCCGGATAAAATCTAAAATTACTTTTTTATCTACCTCCGTCCCCTCGCTTATCTCCTCCAACTTCTTTTCTGGATAGCGTTTCAAGAAATCCCTAACCTTTTGAAATTCTTCCTCTTCTTTTTCCATACAAGCAGGGCAAACATTTTTATCTAACATTTTGTTGAACAGTTTTCCACACCTCTTACACTTAGCTAAACTCACCTTTTATTTTCCTCCGTCAATTTTTCATAAAGCACATTAGATAGACCCCAACCTCCGTTTTCTTCCACTTTTTTAGTAATTTCATCCACCCACATCTCTCGAAACCAAGTTTCCTCCTGACTAAAAAAAGGAGAAGAGGAAGAAGCAAAAAGAGGTTGAAAGGCTTTTTTAAACACAAAGCCTAGAAAAAAAGCCTCAAAATCTTGACAGGCTTTTTTTACTGTTTGAGGAGATGGCTCTTGAGGTTTCAAAGAAATAGCTAAATCTTTATTTTCATTCTCTATACGCATATTACTTACCCCCTCTATCCTTTAAGAATATACCACAACTAATCCATAATACCAACCCAGTAAACAGCCTCACGGTTTGCCTCATAGATATTTGTCATATCGGAATTACTCTATAATTAATTCTCCCTGCAAAGCCCCAGCTTTTTTGATAGCTTGCAAAATCGCAACCAAATCCCGAGGAGTAACCCCTAAAGCGTTAAGAGCTCTGACCAGGTCATCTATGGTATTTCCCGATTCTACCCTAAAAAGACGAGCAGGTTCTTCCTCCACCCTGACTTCCTGCTGAGGAACCACTACCGTTTCTCCTGAAGAAAGAGGAGGAGGTTGAGAAACCTGATACTCAGTTGTAATAGTTACAGTTAAATTACCATGAGAAAGGGCTACCGGTAATATTCGCACATTTCCTCCAATCACCACTGTTCCTGTCCTCTCATTTATCACTACTCGAGCAGGGACATCAGGTTCTACTGGGATTTCTCCCACTAAAGCTATTAATCGAGAAACTTGATTTTGATAATGTTCAGGGATGGTTACTTCTACTCGATTGGCATCCAATGCTTGAGCTTTTCCTCCTCCTAATTCCTCATTAATAGCCTGAGCAATCCGAGAAGCAGTCACAAAATCTGGCTCTCGCAACAGTAGAGTGAAAACCCCTCTTATCTCATCAATAAAATTAGTCTCTACTGTCCTTTCCACTATTCCTCCTCCAGGAATCATACCCACAGTAGGATGGTTTTGCTGCACTACGTTACCTCCCCCCCCTACGTTGAATCCCCCAATAGAAAGGGGGCCTTGAGCTACAGCATAAACTTTCCCATCCACTGCCTTTAAGGGAGTGAGAAGCAACACTCCTCCTTGCAAGGTTTTAGCATCTCCTAAAGAAGAAACAGTAACATCTATTTCCTCCCCCTCTTGCACAAAAGGAGGGAGTTCAGCGGTAATTATCACTGAAGCTACATTTCTGGAGCGTACTGCCTGAGAATCTACAGATATACCCATTTTTTCCAGCATATTAGCCAAAGCCTGATTGGTAAAGAGACTGTTCCTGCTATCTCCACTTCCTGATAACCCCACTACCAGTCCATAACCTACCAACTGATTACTTCTAACTCCTTCTACCTGGGTAATATCCTTTATCCTTACTGTCTCTCCTCTAACCGGAGAAACAACTGAGAAAACTGTTAAAATCAAACCCAATAACATTAAGCTTCTTTTTATTTTCACCTCTACCACCCATCAAAAAATGATATCCATAACCGAACCAAAAACACCTTCTAAAAGACCAAGCAAGCCACTTTTCTTTTCTGGTTTGAGAGTTCCATCCAGCTTTATCACTGCATCCACTACCTGGGTAGAATAAACACTGTTATCTGCTCCTATGGAGCGAGGGTTCACTACTCCTTCAATACTCAAGGTTTCTCTTTCTTTGTTTAAATAGACATCTTTGCTCCCAGCTATTCGTAGATTGCCTCCTTCTAACACTTCTATAACCTGACAGGTAATAGTACCAGAAAGGCTGATATCACGCCCATAATTTCTGCTTCCTCCCCGGGAGTTACTACTCTCTAATGTCGCCGGAGGAACAAAGTCAAAAATACCTTGTCCCGCTTGCAGGCCAATGGAGGTCTGTTTATCATTGGTGGAGGAAGCACTATTTTTACCGCTTGTATCTTCATTTATAATAACCGTTATAGTATCTCCCACTTGAGAAGCTCGATAATCAGAATAAGGGTCAGAAAACCATCCCTCATCCTGCCACAGAGATTCTCCTTTTGCCTCCGCAGGCAAAAGGAAGAGAGAAATAAAAACTATCATAAAAAAAACAATCCTCAATCTTTTCATTTCACCACCACCTCTACCATTCTCTCCCCTATAACTTCTGCTTCCAATCTTTTTTTAGAATCAGGATTCTCCACCACAATTATATCCCCCAT
>JAGPEW010000001.1 GCA_018056825.1 Candidatus Sordicultor aquaticus | reverse complement strand
GATGATAAAAGTTCTGGTCCTCACTAGCAATAAAAGCTTCTTTTAGTAAATCCGGAATTTGAGAAAGTTCAACATATTCTGTATTTTCAGTAAATAGTTCCGCTAAAAGGCGACCTTCAACATCATAGAGACGAGTGGTGAGAGGAGGTGAAAAATCATCCAGTTGATTGGAGACTGTTTTTAAATCGCTAAATGCCAAAGTAAAAAGCAAAAACCATATAATCCCTCCTACTATAAGACCAGAGAGAAAAAACCACCAAGGAGAGCTATTTTTTGTCTTTTTTTCAGTTTTCATCAATTTTAAATATAAAATCCTTTCTTTACTTAGAATAGTATAATAAAATAGCTTTATGAATAGAAGCCAGGATCAAGAAACAATCAAAAAAATCTCTCGCTCTGCTCTAATAGCCACGTTTTATATTTTATTAACCATTCTTCCACCCTTTTATTCTTTTTCCTATGGCCCCATCCAGGTAAGAGTAGCGGAATGTTTAACTGTTTTGCCCTTTCTTTTTCCTGAAACCATCTGGGGCCTGGGGTTAGGTTGTTTCTTAGCTAATTTAATCGGAGGTTTAGGTTTCTATGATTTCTTTTTAGGAACTCTTTTTACCCTTATAGCTGGATATTTAACTTCTCGAGTTTCCTACCCTTTTTTAGCGCCTTTACCTCCTATTTTAGTTAACAGTTTTGGTGTATCTATTTATCTTTGTTTATGGTTTAAGGTTCCTTATTTTTATTCGGTCTTTTATATTATGTTAGGAGAAACTATAGCTACTTATGGCGTGGGATACCCCCTTTTGATGTTTTTGCTAACTAAGTTAAAATATCATAGAAAGGAGCGTCAATAAAATTGACCGAAGAAGCAAGGTTAGATAAAGATTTAGCCATCATTGAGCGAGGAGTAGAGGAAATAATTGGAATAGAAGATTTAAAAAATAAACTATTACGCTTTTACCAAACTGGTAAACCCTTAGTAGTTAAAGAGGGATTTGACCCTAGTGCTCCCGATATTCACTTAGGACACACTGTTACTCTGAGAAAATTGCGTCAATTTCAAGATTTAGGACATCAAGTAGTTTTCTTAGTTGGTGATTTCACTGGAAGAATTGGAGACCCAACGGGCAAAAGCGAAACACGTCGACAGTTAAGCGAGGAAGAAGTCAAGCGGAATGCCGAAACTTATGCTCAACAGGCTTCCAAAATCCTCGATTTTGAAAAAATAGTCATCGAATTTAATAGCAAGTGGCTCAGCAAGCTAACTCTTGCTGACTTAATTGAAATTACCTCTCATATCACCGTAGCTCGAATGTTAGAGCGAGAAGATTTCGCTAAAAGGTTAAAGGCAGGAAAGCCAGTAGGATTGCATGAATTTCTCTATCCAGTGATGCAAGGTTACGACTCCGTTGCTCTCCAAGCTGATGTAGAATTAGGAGGAAGAGACCAACGTTTTAATCTCTTAGTAGGTCGGGATTTGCAAAGAGAATTCGGTCAAGAACCTCAGGTGGTAATAACTATGCCTCTTTTAGAAGGAACTGATGGGATAGAAAAAATGAGTAAGAGTTTAGGTAACTACATTGGCATAAACGAACCCCCTTTCATTATGTTTGGTAAAGTTATGTCTATCCCTGACTCTTTAATTGAAAAATATTTCCTTTTGGTAACAGATGTTCCGACAGAAGAAATTAAGAAAATGAAAGCTGAATATGAAAAAGGTGAACTTCACCCTCGGGATTGGAAAAAACGGTTAGCTTTTGAAATAGTTAGGATGTATCACGGACAAAAAGAAGCCATTCTCTCCCAAGAAGATTTTGAAAGAGCTTTTAGTCAGAAAGAAATGCCCGAGGAAGCTCGAGAGATAATGATTTCTTCCTCTCTTCTTAAGGAAGGAAAAATCTGGATTTTGAAACTCCTCCAAGAAACTGGAGTCCCCTACTCCAAGAGCGAGTTACGAAGGCTTATCGAACAAGGTGGAGTATACTTTAATGGAGAGAGGATTTCGAATGTAAATACCGACATCGAGATAAAAGACGGTGACTATTTAAAAGTAGGTAAAAAAGATTTCTTCCGCATCAGGCTTAAAGAAAACTAAATTTTATTCCAATCTTTTAAATTTTTCTCACCTGAGGGTGATATAGAGAGCATCACCCTCAGGATGTTAATCTTTTTGTGTTTCTCATCTCCAACAAACTTTCATCACCAATTTGCTCTAACCAGCTCAATTATACGTCGTACGCCAGAATACTGGTCTTTTTTCCCTTCAAATTCTACTGATAGATACCCATCAAATCCTGTAGATTTTAAAATATTCAAACACTTTATAAACTCTTCTTCGGACATTTTGCTCTCTTCATCAAAATCATAAGCCTTAGCATGGGCTATTACTGCATACTTAGCCATCATCTCCAGCCCTTGATAACGCACTTCTGGCGAGAAATTTCCAAAGTCGGGGCAGGCTCTGAAGTTTGCATGTCCTACCTCTTCAAATAACTTTACTATGTTATGAGGATCTGCTGATATTCCGCCGTGATTTTCCAGAAGTACCATAACTCCAATTTTCTCGCCATATTCTGCTAATTTCCGATAAGAATCTATGGGTATGGATAAATCTACAACTCCTTGGTTCTGACTTCCAGTATTAACCCTGACATTAGGAGAGTTAATATAAGCCGCTACATCCATCCAGCCTTCGATAATTTTAATATCATGACTCCGCTTCCGCTCATCTAATTGAGATATATTTCCAGTATCGATAGGCATATTTATAACCACAGACCCCACAGCTTGTAATCCATTTATTATTTCATCAAGATATTTAGAATCCTGAGCTTGAAAATGCATCTGACAAAGTTCTACTGCTTCTATGCCATAACGCTCTTTTACCACTTTAGGAAAGTCTGGAAGAGGAAAATCTTTGTTTACATGGTCACGCAAACTCCACGAAGATACTGCCAGCTTCATCTCTCGAACTCCTTTCTAATTTTTTAGCTTATTTTTACTTCTTCTTGCCGCTTTCCAGATTCATAAATAGCATCGATTACTTTTTGAACAATAAGTCCTTGTTCACCAGAAACCATAGGTTCTTTACCTTCTCTTATACACTCCAAAAAGTGAAGAACCTCTTCTCTGTAGGCATTACTTAGAGGTTGAGATTTAATTTGAGGTTTTATATCAGCAATTTTGCCTCCCCATTCTCCAAAGATAGTAAACCCTTCTTTGGAGCTTACTTTTGCCCCTCCTTTATCTCCAAAAACCTGCACCCTATCATCGTCTTGAGCATTGAGCGCCCAGCTACTCTCCATCCACAGAGCAGCTCCGTTTTGGAATCGGACGAGGCTAATAGCATACTCATCTACATCGCAAGGCCCACCAGGCACAGGTGTACCCCACATATCCACATAAATATAAGGCTGGCGAGTGGCAATTTTATCAAAAGTAAGACCAGTAACACTTATCGGCTCCGGATATCCCATAAGCCACATCCCCAAATCTAAATAATGAACTCCTATATCAATCAACGCCCCACCACCAGATTTGGCTTTAGTGGTAAACCAGCTTCCCATAGCGGGAATGCCCCTTCTCCTCAAAAGAATAGACTGAGCATGATATATTTCCCCTAATAGACCATCTTCCACCCAGGACTTAAGAGTCACAATTTCCGGCCGGAATCTATAGTTAAAACCAATCATAAGAATTTTGTTATTTCTCTTGGCCCAATTTAAAATATCAGAAGCTTCTTTAGCATTCACAGCCATGGGCTTTTCTAAAAGTACATGTTTACCACTTTCTAAGGCAGCACAAGCAACCTGGTGATGGAGAAAATTAGGTAAACATATACTCACCGCCTCAATCTCTGGATCTTCTAAAAGGTCTTCATAATTAGTATAAGCTTTGGGGATTTCTAATTTTTTTTGTACCTCAAAAAGACGCTCAGAATTAATATCGGCAATAGCCCAGAGCTCTGCCCCAGGAATATCTCTATAGGCAAAAGCATGAGCTACACCAATATTGCCCGCTCCAATCACTCCTACTTTGATTTTAACCATAGCTTTCCCCCCGCTCATTGTTATAGTGAATTACAAAAATCCATAATGATGTCCCTCTATCCCACCTTTTTGCGACCTTTATGGTTGATAAAATTAGGAAAATGTTAAAATCCCCTCCTAAAGTTATTATCTAGTTTATTCAATAGAATTATTTTTTATTACTTTAGAATACCAGTAGCCACTATCTTTTATTATTCTTTTTTGAGTCTTATAATCCACATACACTATGCCAAATCTCTTTGAGCATCCTAAAGCCCACTCAAAGTTATCCAATAGTGACCATACAAAGTATCCTTTTAATTTAACCCCATCCTCTATAGCTCTTAGGGCTTGACTAAAGTGCTCTTTTAAATAACTGATTCTCTTCTCATCGTGCACTTTTCCATCTTCTACTTTATCTTCAAACGCTGCTCCATTTTCTGTTACAAAAACTTCCCAAGGAGCATATTCATCCTGAACTCCTTTTAATATTTTATAGAAACCTTCTGGATATATCTCCCAGCCCATTTCTGTTTTGGGTAGCCCCCTCTCTACCGCTCTTCCTCCCAGTGGCGATTGAGGGTCAGCTTGAATTAAATCACCATAATAATAGTTTATACCTACAAAATCTATGGGTTCTTTTATTTCTGCCATATCTTTTTCGTAATGAGGAGGTAAAAATTCTCTTGCTTCCTCTCGGATCTTTTCCGGATAATCTCCTTTGTATATAGGATGTAAAAATAGAGGATAATTAGTCCACTCATGAGCAAATTGAGCAGCTTCCTTATCTTCTTTCGAGCTACTGGCCGGGTCATGAGAACTATTAGATAAAGTTATACCAATTTTTCCTCCTCTCGTTTCCTCTCTAAATGCTCTAACTGCTTTGGAATGAGCCCTTAGTTGATTATGAGTGGCTAAAAATGCTGCGTATAAATCTCTCATCCCTGGAGCATGTCTTCCCTCATAGTAACCTACAAAAGCAGCTACCCAGGGCTCGTTTAATGTTATCCAATTTTTTACTCTATCCCCCAGCCTTTGGAACATAAAATCAGCATAATCAGCATACCAACAGGCTATATCTCTGTTAGCCCATCCTCCCAAATCCTGGAGAGCTGCAGGTAAATCCCAGTGATATAGAGTGACAAATGGAGTTATACCAGCGTTCATCAATTCATCTACTAACCGGTTATAAAAATCTACTCCCTTTTCATTCACTTTCCCTTTACCATAAGGGAAAATTCTTGACCAGGCTATAGAAAACCGGTATCCTTTCAACCCCAGCTCTTTCATCAGAGCTACGTCTTCTCGATATCTACGATAATGGTCATCGGCTATGTCCCCGGTATCTCCGTTTAAAATATTACCTGGAGTATGAGAGAATCTGTGCCAGATGGATGGTCCTGCACCGTCAGCAAGAGGCGACCCTTCAATTTGATATGACGCCGTTGCTGTTCCCCATATAAATCCTTCTGGAAATAATTTTGCCACCTAACATTCCTCCTTTTTTAACATTTATTAATATAGTTGACTATAAGGGGGTAAAACCCCCTTATAACCCCCAGAAAACAAAGGAAAAAGACAAAAACATAGATACCCCCGCCTTTACAGGCGGGGATTTCCCGCTGGATTAAAAACAGAATACAAAGAAAAAGACTAGTGAGGAAGAAAAAGCATCTTCCTCACTATAAGGGGGTAAAACCCCCTTATAACCCCCAGAAAGCAAAGGAAAAAGACAAAAACTTAAAAAATAAACAAATAGTACTGGTGGGAAAAGCTTCACCAGTATGCTGGAGAATAACACTCCAGTGTGACCTGCAACACTAAAAACCAAAAAATTAAAGACAGAATACAAAGAAAAAGACTAGTGAGGAAGAAAAAGCATCTTCCTCACTATAAGGGGGTAAAAAAACCCCCTTATAACCCCCAGAAAACAAAAGAAAAAGACAAAAAATGAAAAAATAATTGAGAAATTATAATATCCCTTGCTACGTGGCAGTTTCCCATTTTTTGACTTCTAGTGTAATTTACTTTTTAAGTTTTAGTAGCTTAACAGGTTTTGCGGGATACTATAAAGCTTCACTTCTCCTCATTCACCTTACGCCTTATTCTAATAACCACTCCTGGGATAATTTAGGAACATCAGCTATTAGTTGCTTAGTATAAGGATGTTCAGAGTTATAAAACCAATTTTCCATCTTTTATTTTAACATATCCAGAAGAAGCTCTCTTTAACCGATCCATAATCGCTTTCCCCAGACCTTTTTCTTCCACGGTTAAGCTGATTATGGCTCGGAAAGGACCCTTCTCCAACTGTCGTAAAACAGTAAAGAGATTACTAGCTACCTCTTTCATATCTCTATTCTCACTCAAAACCTTTATCTCCCCTCGAGAATCAAGAATGGGAAAAGGAGAAACAATAACTACACCAGAAAGCTCGCAAGAGAGAAGTTCTTCTATCTCCTCCTCAAAAAGGTAAAGAGGAATCTGCGGAGCATAATGCTTTTTTAAAGTACCAGGAGAAAGAATTTTATCGGAAGGAGGCGGAGTTTCAACTTTCCCCACCCATTTTTCGATTTCTTCCACACTTAATCCTCCTGGCCGAAGAAGGAAAACTCTTTCTCTTTCTATCATAATCACCGTGGACTCTACTCCAATTTTTGTTTTACCCCCATCTAGAATTAAATCTACTCCTTCTCCTAGGTCTGAAGCTACTTCCTCTGCTTGAGTAGGACTTAAGTGCCCAAAACGATTGGCGCTAGGAGCAGCCACAGGAGTATCTGCCCACTCTATCAATTTTAAAGCCACAGGATTATCGGGCATCCGGACCGCCACAGTAGGAAGACCAGCAGTAACAATATCGGGAACCTCCTCCTTTTTAGGCAAAACTAAAGTCAAAGGGCCAGGCCAAAACTTTTTCATTAACACTTCGGCAAGAGGAGGAATTTCTCTAAATAGACGAGAAACCATCTCGGGGTGAGAAATATGTACGATAAGAGGGTCAAAGTGAGGCCTTCTTTTAACCTCAAAAATACGAGCCACTGCCTGAGGTAAAAATACATTAGCTCCCAATCCATATACAGTTTCAGTAGGAAAAGCCACTAATCCTCCCTTTTTTAAAATCTCTGCTCCTTTTCTAATATTTTCATCTGTAGCCAAAAGAATTCGCTTCATTTCATTTTGCTCTCCTAATATTGCTCTCTTTTCAATTCTATTATAGAATAGCAGGCAAATTTATAGTATCCTGCAAATTTTGTTAAATTACTAAAGCTTAAAAAGTAAATTACATTGGAAGTCAAAAAAGCAGATCATCACGAGATACGAGCAAACAACTCTCGTGGTGACGAAAAAAAGAAGGGAGTTAATAAGGGAGTTTACCCCATAGTCTTTGTAATGGATTGCAGTCAATTATATTAACAAATATAAAAAGGAGCCAATTATGACCGGACAAGCAATAATATTGGGTTTAATTCAGGGGTTAACTGAGTTTTTTCCTATATCTTCTTCTGCTCATCTTATTCTTCTCCGTCCGATATTTAACTTAGGAGAACAAAACCTATGGTTTGACGTACTACTCCATGGGGGGACCTGGTTTGCAGTGTTGATTTACCTTATACCCTATTATTCTCGACTTTTTCACCAGCCCCGAATCATTCTGCATATCCTTTTAGCTACCATTCCTGCAGGATTACTGGGATATTTATTTGAAGATACAGTAGAAAATTATCTGAGAAGCAGGTTTTTAGAAATATGCCTGTTGTTAATTATTTTAGGGGTAATATTTTTACTGGTAAAAGAAAGAGGAAATAAAACCTTAGAGAATATGACCGAAAAGGAAGCTCTCTTAATCGGAGTAGCTCAAGCTCTAGCTCTTTTTCCAGGAGTTTCTCGCTCAGGCATTACTCTTTTAGCTGGGTTTCTTTGTGGATTACAAAAAAAAGAAGCAGTGCTTTTTTCTTTCTTTTTATCAGCTACTACCATTGGAGGAGCATTTATTTTAGGAATCAAAAACCTAAATGTTTCAGGAAATCTCCTCTTGCCGGAGCTAGTAAGTGGATTTCTATCTTCCTTGATTAGCGGATTATTAGCTTGCTTTCTGTTGCTAAAAATTGTGAAAGAAAAAGGATTAAAACCTTTTGGTTATTATCGCATCATTTTTGGAGGAATAATGTTTATCTGGTTTGTGCTTCATTAAAACATAATATCTTCCAGAAGAACACGGATTTTCTCTTTTAAAATTTCCTCCACTTTATCAAACAGCTGTTCCGAGTAAAAAGTAACTGGTAACCATATTTTTATCCTTCCATCCTCTAAAATAATATTAATGCTTTCAGGAATCTCAGTCTCTCTTTTTACCATTTCCTCCAGAAATTTATTAAGACTCCCAAAAGGTATAAAACAGAGCTGGTAAGGATTATTTAGCTCATACTCCCAATAAAAATAAACAGTTCCTTCATATCGGTAAGGCACCGGTTCTAAAACTAACTTAATCATTTATCGGATCACCCCTAAGATAAAATAAATACCAAAGAAAAGCATAAATCCTCCACAAATTCCCACTAACCAGCGATAAAAACCAGGAGAAAAGAATTTTCTACCCTGATATAGAGCAAAAGAAACTCCACTATACCATATGAAATCAGAGAGAATATGACCAATAAAGAAAAACGCTACTCCCCACCAGGAAAAAGAAGTAGCGGCAAGAAGAAGAGCTAATCCCACGGTAGCCCACCACATTATCCAATAAGGATTAGAAACGCTAACCAGCAAGCCCTTTAAAATCAAACTACCTTCTGAGCTTGATCCGTTCCTTATAGACAAATTTTCCGAATTATGGAGTGCCTTTAACATATCTATCCCCAAATACGATAAAGCCACTCCTCCTCCTATTTCTATAGCCTGGCTAACTAGCGGCATATTCAGCACCTTCCCTAAGCCAAGCATTAAAGCTATGACCAACCCTAGCTCCAAAACTCCATGCCCTAGAACTACCAAAGGTCCCGCCTTATAACCCACCCGGTAAGTACCGGAAAGAACCAAGGCTAAAAGAGGACCAGGCATCACCGCTCCTGAAAAACCAATCAGAAAAGCGCTACTAAAAATGGATAATAATTCCCAGTTTTCGTTCATTTCTTTTTTTATTTATTATATAACAATTAACGAAAGATTTACTGAAAAACTCGGCGGGCTTATCTCTTTTTTGCCATGTAGAATACAATCGTCATATACATAGGAATTTGTTTATAGTGTCTTGCAAAATGCCCATAATCAGTATAACGAGTTCATTGTGAAAGAATAGAATTTATAATTAACCGCATAATTCCATATAGTTTCACTTCCACCCCGGAAGGGCGAGGGAAAAATGAGAAATTCTCGTCAAGAAAAAGGATTCCCCCTCCTCCCTTGCGGGAGAGAGTTAGAAAGAAGAGGATTTTATAACCGATTTTCGGGATATTATAAAGAACCTCAATTCAGATTATCAAGTAAGTAGAACCCTGAGAGAACTCATTTTCACTAGAATTTTATATGGGGCATCAGGTAGACCCTGCAAGCATTGACAAAAAGTGTTCATTCTTGTATGATAAAATCATGCAGCACTTTTAACCGAGCTCATGATTGTGGGATAGTGTAATATTTAAAAAAGCAAAAGGTGGTTTTTATGGCGTCGTTAAAAGATAACACTCAAAACATATCGTTTTTTTTAGAAGCTAAAACGCCTGCTGATATACGTAAAGCAATACTTAAATTAGCTTTACCAGCAATGCTTGAGTTTATGCTTATGATGTTAGTTCAGATGATAGATATGATACAGGTAGGCTCTCTAGGTCCCTGGGCCATTGCTGCAACCGGGTTAGCAGCTCAACCAACTATGCTAATTCTTTCAGTATTTAGCGCCCTGGTTGTCGGGACCACAGCTCTTGTCGCCAGGGCTGCGGGAGCCGGAGATCGTGAATATGCCTGTCGTGTAACGAGGCAGTCTTTTGTAGTGGTACTGCTTATGGGAGTTATTGTGACCGCAATAGGCGTTCCTGCTTCTGGAACCATTATCCGATTAATGGGTGCCGATGCTGATACAATTGACCCCGGAACAATTTATATGAAAATTATAATGGCAGGAACAGTGTTTACTGTGGGTAACATGGTGTTGGCAGCTTCTTTAAGAGGCGTGGGCGACATGATAACCCCCATGATTTCAAACATTGTGGCAAATGGCGTCAATATATTTATGAACTGGGTATTGATTAATGGCAAACTCGGATTTCCTCGATTAGAAGTGGCAGGTGCAGCAATAGCTACATCTTTTTCCAGGTTAATAGCATTTTGCATTACTATGCACGCAGTGTACGCCCGAGATAAATATATCAGTATATCTATTCATGATTCATATCGCTTTGAACCCAATATAATACGAAGTGTGTTGAATATTGGCACTCCAGCAGCAATAGAGCAACTAATCATGAGAACCGGTGCATTATTGTTTGCACGATTGATTGCCGGATTTGGTACTATAATGTTTGCCGCCCATCAGATAGCAATAAATATTGATGGTCTGGGAATGGTGCCGGCAATGGCATTTCAGATGGCCACAACTACCCTCGTAGGGCAGGGTATAGGCGCACAAAAGCCTGAACTTTCAGAAGAAGCAACACGGCAATCAATAATTGTTAGTACGATAATCATGTCGTTAGTCGGGGTTGCTTACTTTTTCTTAGGAAAGTATGCAATAATGATTTTTACTCGAGATGCTCAAGTAATTGCTTTAGGAGAAAACGCTTTAAAAATTTTAGCATTCTCCCAGCCCTTTACTGCTGCTTACTTTGTCGTTGCCGGTGCCCTGCGGGGTGCAGGAGATACAAAATATGCCATGTATGCCAGTGCAATTGGCATGTGGATCACCCGCTTAGGCATAGGATATGTATTAGCAGACTTATTGAATATGGCACTTGTTGGTGCCTGGATTGCTGTTACCATAGATATGGTAGTAAGAATGATACTGGTACTTAGAAGATTTTCAAGCGGCGTTGTATTTAAGGAATATAGTAAGGAGAGTTTAAGCGAAAGTACATAGCTATACCTCTTTTTGTCATCGGGAGAGGCAAACAGCATGGTGTTCCTTCTGCGAAATCGCTACAGGTCGCAAAAAATAGCCTATGGCATTTCCCCCTCTCCTCCATCACGAGAAGCAAAGCGGCGAAGCAATACCGAGTTTTTCACCTAATGTAACTTTTGAAGTTCATTCAAGAGTGAGGTTACCGCGTATTTATGCTATAAACTTACATAACAACACCCAAATGAGATATATCGAAAACAGGTTACGCCGCAAAAAAAATTTAGAGTGCTTACCCCTCTTGCAAATATAGGGTATAATTACTCAATTAGAGTATTTTCTTTTTCTTATTCATACAGGAACCTTTATTTAACCAGTATAATATAAGAATAAGATAATATATGTAGATAATTAAGCGCTAAACAATTTTGCCAGGAAGATAAATGAAAAAATTATTATCATATCTGAAACCATACTGGAAACCAACGCTGTTGGCTCCTATCTTGATGCTAATAGAAGTGATATGCGATTTATCCCAACCTACTTTGTTAGCCAGCATAGTAGATAACGGCGTAGCCAAAAGCAATTTACCTTACATATTACATACCGGAGCTCTTATGTTGGGCATAGCCTTAATAGGAATGGCCGGTGGCATGGGATGTTCGGTAGCTTCCAGTATAGCTAGCCAAAACTTTGGAGCCAGTTTACGCTCAGCAGTGTTCAAAAAGATTCAGCTTCTTTCACCTCTTAACATAGATAGATTCAAAACTTCATCACTTGTAACCCGCCTCACCAATGATATAACTCAACTTCAAACAATAGTTTTAATGTCATTGAGGATCATGGTGCGTGCACCATTACTATTTATAGGCGGCATAATAATGGCGATATCATTAAATGCCCGATTAGCGCTTATCCTCGCAGTATCTATACCATTGCTAGCTGTAGTCATCTATTACCGCATGAAAAAAAGCACACCGCTGTTTTCTTATATGCAGCAAAAGCTAGATAGAGTTAATGCGGTCATCAGAGAAAATCTTTCCGGCATCCGGTTAGTTAAAGCCTTTGTGAGAGCCGATCACGAAAAAAAACGGTTTGCTACTGCTAATGATGAGCTTATGTATGCCACTCTCCAAGCTTTTAACCTTATTATAACTATGATACCAATGGTGATACTCATAATGAACTTTAGCATTGTAGCAGTGCTGTGGTTCGGAGGGTGGGATATAAATCGGGGCAATATGGAAGTAGGCCAGATAATAGCTTTTGTAAATTATATAACTCAAATACTTTTCTCGCTCATGATGATTGGTAACATATTACTATTTATTTCCCGTGCCTCAGCTTCAGCAGAAAGAGTGAACGAGGTATTAGATACAAACATCAATATTAAAAACACTGATAACCCGGATTTCACCCCTCTATCTTCAGGAGATGTAACTTTTGAAAACGTATCTTTCGGATATAGTGGAGATAAAAATCAGCTGGTACTCAAAGAAATAAGTTTTCATGCCCCGTCGGGTAAGACTATTGCTATTCTTGGCTCTACCGGCTCAGGCAAATCCACACTGGTCAACCTCATACCTCGCTTTTATGACGTTACCGGTGGTCGGGTGACGGTAGATAAAAGAGATGTGCGTTCAATAGACCTATACACTTTGAGGTCGGGCATAGGTATAGTGCCGCAGGATACCATATTATTTTCAGGTACCATAAAAGATAACATTCGGTGGGGTAAAGAAGATGCTACAGACGAGGAAATAATGGAAGCAGCTAAAGTAGCCCAGGCTCATGAATTCATAATGAGCTTTCCTCAGGGTTATGACACTCAGTTAGGTCAGCGAGGCGTTAACCTCTCCGGAGGACAGAAGCAAAGAATAGCCATCGCTCGAGCCATAATTAAAAAACCACCCATCCTTATACTTGACGATAGCACCAGCGCTGTTGACGTAGTTACCGAACAACAGATACAAAAAGCACTAAAAGAATTCATAACCGGTTCTACTATTTTTATAATAGCTCAACGTATAAGCTCAGTGATGGATGCCGATAAAATATTAGTATTAAATGAAGGCCGAATAGAAGCAGAAGGTACTCATGAAGAATTACTACAAAGTAGCTCTCTGTATCAGGATATATATAATTCCCAATTAGGAGAAGGAGTTATGCTAGATGCATAGCCCAGGGAGAGGACCTCACGATACAACTCCAGTTTTAAAACCTAAAAATGTAAAAAATACCCTAAAAAGAATGTGGTGGTATTTATCAGAGCACAAAATAAGACTTTTCTTTGTGTTTCTGCTTGTAGTTATCACATCAGTACTAACCCTGGTGGGACCTTATCTCATAGGAAAAGCCATAGATAACTATATCATTCCTCGCGATTTCAATGGATTATTTCGTCTTTTATTGTTTATGGCAGCTATATATGCCCTGATATCCTTATTCATATGGTTACAGAATCGTACTATGATTAATGTAGCCCAACTCACCATACGCAATATGAGAAAAGACGCCTTCGATAAACTCGAGAGCTTACCCATAAGCTTTTTTGACACCAGACCTCGTGGGGATGTTATGAGTAGACTAACAAACGACATAGACCTCATAAACAATGCTTTGAGTTCCAGTTTAACTCAGATATTCTCTAGCATTATTACTCTAACAGGAACCGTAATACTGATGTTATGGTTAAGCCCTCTCCTTACAGTGATCAGCATGATAACAGTACCCATAATGTTAATTACCACCAATATTATAACTAAGCACACCCGGCGATATTTTTCAGAACAGCAAAGAGTTTTAGGTGTATTGAATGGCTTTGCTGAAGAGAATATATCGGGACAAAAAGTAGTTAAGGCCTTTGTCCGAGAGGCTAAAGAAATAGAACGTTTTGAAGTCACTAACGAAGAACTGAAAAACGTGGGTATCAAAGCTCAAATATATTCAGGTATAATGGGACCTTTGATGAATGTATTAAACAATATTGGATTTGCCATTGTAGCCTTATCCGGGGGATGGTTAGCAGTGCAGCAGGTAATAACTGTAGGCACTATAGCTACCTTCATTAATTATACCAAGCAATTTACCCGTCCTTTGAATGAGTTAGCTAACCAGATAAATATTATTCAATCAGCCATAGCAAGTGCTGAGAGGCTATTCGAAATAATGGATGAGTCTCCTGAACCTGCCGACCCCCCTGATGCTATAGAGCTCAAAAGCGTCAAAGGCGACGTAGAATTTCGAAACGTGTCATTCTCTTATAAACCAGATGAAGCAGTGCTCAAAAATATAAATTTCCATGCTTACCCCGGACAAACCATAGCCTTAGTTGGCCCCACCGGAGCAGGAAAAACTAGCATAATTAATTTACTTACCCGTTTCTATGACCCGGATAACGGGGATATATTTATAGATGGATATAACATCCAAAAAATCACAAGAAAGAGTCTTCGCTCATCTTTAGGGATAGTGTTACAAGATACCTATCTCTTCTCTGAATCAGTAAAAGAAAATATTCGTTATGGCCGATTAGATGCCACCGATGAAGAGGTAAAAGCTGCTGCTCGATTAGCCAATGCTGAACAATTTATATTAAGCTTACCCGAGGGATACGATACCATCCTCTCCGAAGACGGCGGAGACTTAAGCCAGGGCCAGCGTCAACTACTGGCTATTGCCCGAGCTATATTAGCTAACCCGGCTATTTTGATACTAGATGAAGCTACCAGCTCAGTAGATACTCGCACTGAACAACATATTCAGGAAGCTATGCTCAAGTTGATGGAAGGTCGCACTAGCTTTGTAATAGCTCACCGGCTCAGTACCATCCGTAAAGCTGATATGATCCTGGTGATAAACGATGGAGAGATAATCGAGCGAGGTAATCATATGCAGTTATTAAAGCAGAAAGGTTTTTATTATAACCTGTATATGAGCCAATTTGCCCATATCCTTCACCAGGCAGAAGTTTGCGAAACATATTAGAATTCTATTTCTAGAGCAAGATAATAATAAAAGCTTTAAGCACTAGTTCCACTGAAAATAGATGAATCCAGCTCGCTTCCTAAATGCTGAGAGACAAAAGGATTATAAGCTACAATAACATTCACTATCAGAGGCTTATAGCGCAGCCCCCGTATCAGACAGATACTGAAACCCTTTTCTAATGATAGCAGCTATGCGCTTACGACGTTCTTCAAGGAAGGGAAAGTAACTCATATCATACCATCCTTCAGGCAATGCGTGAAAGCTATACATTTCCTCCAGTTGTTCAAGTGAAAACCGTCTTTCCACATTAGGCGCGTATTTGGATGGAGGCTGGTTGCTGATATTAACATTATCCTGCCATTCCACAAGAGCATAGTTAGCCACCTGATTGATATAACGGTTTTCCTGAACCCCGATGTTTTTAAGGTACTCCCGTGGAAATAAATGGTGACGCTCTAAAGCTTTTTTCTTAGCCTGAACAGTCGGGTCAAGCAAATCTCGTACCTTCATCGTAGAGTAGAGCACTGGTGCATCCAGAATGCAAAGAGCAGCAAAATAGGCAAACTGAGCTGGATTACGAGCAGAAGCAGTAGCTAATTCATTTGGTAGGGTTACTTCCCAATAATCCGGCGTGAGCACCGCGTTCATTTCCTGTTCAAGTGCTTTAACAAATTCGTAATACCTGGTACAACCACGTAATAGAGCAAGATCCTGTTCCATACGCGCTTCTGGCGAGGTAGTATATCGTCCCGTCAAGGATGCCATAAAAAACCAGCGAGCCATGATATCCCGTAAGGCATAAAAAGGAAGGCCGAAATCCCGCTTGCCAATTAGCCAGAGAGCATAAGTATACACAACTGCAGTTTGGGAAGAAATCAGGCTAGGATGTAGGTATCCAGCACGTTTGAGAACGTATAAGAAGTCATGCCAGTTTTGGAGATCTAAGACATATTCCTGTGCTTCGTGCAGGCGGGCAAATTGTTCTTCCCGACGCGCGGGAGAAAACTCACCAGTTTGCAAGTCTTTACCTCGCAGGATAGAATAGACATGCTCTAATCGAGCACGCCTGAAAGCCAAAGCGACATCCACCCGCAATAATTGATCAGGAGCTGGCTGAAAATAATGATTGTACGATGAAGGCCGGTTATCCGTAGGTGGCTGCTTGGTCTGATAGCAAAAAGACTCCAGCTGCTTACGCCCTTCATCCCAAAACACAGACATAAGGGTAAGAATGAAATCAGACTGGTTAAGAGTACGCCCCTGGCTGTTTATACGTACAAAAATTTCAGCGACCTGCTCTTCCGTCGCCTGCATGGATATTTCCAGCGCGGTCAAGGGATAATTTTTCAAGTTAGACAAATGCTGGATAGCCTGCGAAATCCGGTTGCTATTCTCCTCGGAAACTGCTTGTCGCTGCTCAAGACGTTCCAAAAACTTGGAAATAAAAGTATACAGATAGGAGTCAGATTTCCAAAGTGTACTTATATCTGCAATCCAAGATACATCGCGTTCAATAGCGGTGTTGGCAACCTCAAAGCGCTCTTCTAAGGGGTTGAATGCGATACGGACACGGCGCTCACGAAAATCCTTATCTCTTATAGGAACACCTTTCATAACTGCATATAGTGCCGTCAGACGTTGCTGACCATCCACAATTAGCAGATGTGGAACTTTTTGCTTGGCATCTACACCTATAAGCCGGTGTTCGCCGGGAAAACCATTTTCCCAAAAAAGCAAATGACCAATGGGATAACCACGATACATAGAATCAAAAAGGTCACGCACGCGGGTGGTATCCCACACAAAGGGGCGCTGAATATCAGGTAGACCAATTTCCCCAACGGCAATATCTTCTAGCAGTTTAACTACCATATAATCCACTTTCTTAAAAAGCATCTCACTCATACTTTTCCCTCCAAACTTGGCAATAAACTTGCATCAATATCCACGCTTTTGTAACCATCAAACGTTTACGTAATCCCTGAAGGGCACATCCACCATAACCAGTTGTTCCCTCTTAGCTATA
>JAGPEW010000131.1 GCA_018056825.1 Candidatus Sordicultor aquaticus | reverse complement strand
TCCTCATCCTTTAAAGGAAGAGGAATTAAGAGAATTTATTTCTCAAGTGGACGGCATTATTGTGGGCTTGGACCCTATTACTCCTTCTCTTCTTGAGGAGGCTAAATGTCTCCGGGTGATCTCTAAGCATGGAGTAGGGGTGGATAACATCGCCGTAGAAGAAGCAGCCCGCCGGGGGATAGTGGTAGCCAATGCTCCGGGGACTAATGATGACTCAGTGGCTGATCTTGCATTTGCTTTTGTTCTTTCTCTTGCTCGTCATATTCCCCGAGCTTATTGGAGCATGAAAGAGGGAAAATGGGAAAAAATTGTAGGAATAGAGATTAAAGGAAAAACTTTAGGAGTGATTGGAACTGGCCGGATTGGGAAAAAAGTCATCCGCCGGTCGGGGGGATTTGAGATGAGAGTGCTGGCTTATGATGTGGCTCCCGACTGGGACCTATCCCAGAAGTGGCAATTTTCTTATGTATCATTGGAAGAGTTACTGCGAGAAAGTGATTTTGTTACTCTGCATATTCCTCTTACTCGGGAAACTAAGGGTTTTATAGGAGAGAAAGAGCTTTCTCTAATGAAGAAAAGCGCCTATCTTATAAATACTGCTCGTGGAGGAATTGTGAAGGAAGGAGCCCTGTACCAAGCGCTAAGAGAGAGAATGATTGCTGGAGCGGCTTTGGACGTTTTTTCTCAGGAGCCACCAGGTAGTAGCCCTCTTTTAAGTTTAGAAAACGTTATTGCCACTCCCCATATGGCCTCTGATACTGAAGAAGCTATATGCCGGATGGATATAGTGTCGGCAGAAAATGTTATTTTAGTGCTCCGAGGAGAAGCTCCTCTTTCGGCAGTAAATGTGATAGAAAAAGTACAAAGATGAGGAGGTTTGTTATGAATGGGGAACTATTAAAAAATAAGTTGGAGGCAAAGAAGCCTTGTGTGGGCAGCTGGGTAACTTTCACTGACCCTATAGTTACTGAGGTTTTATGTGGAGCAGGGTATGATTTTTTGGTTATTGATGCTGAGCATGCTCCTCTGGGAATGGAGACAGTGCAACTTCATCTTTTGGCTACCAAAGGAGAAGAAACTGTACCCCTTGTTCGAGTGCCCTGGAATGACTTAGTTTACCTAAAACGAGTTTTAGATATAGGAGCGCCGGGTGTGATAATCCCTATGGTGCGCAATAGAGAAGAGGCAGAAAGAGCTATCTCTTTTTGTCTTTATCCTCCAGAAGGGATTAGAGGATTTGGTCCTCGGCGGGCAGCTGACTACGAACGTCGGATACCTGAATATGTTAGAAGAGCTAATGAAGAAATTTTAATTGTTCTCCAGATTGAGCATTTTGAGACCGTAAAAAATTTGGAAGAAATTCTCCAAGTCCAAGGATTAACTGCGATTTTGATTGGTCCCTGGGATTTATCTGGCTCTTTAGGTGTATTAGGAGAAATTAATCACCCTCGAGTGAGAGAATATATTGATACCATTATTGAAAAGGCTAATGTTACCCATATACCGGTAGGAATTGCTGCTTCTTCTAAAGCAGAAGAAGTAGTAGAGTGGTTCAAAAAAGGAGTGCAATTCGTTACTGTGGGGACAGACTATGGGCTTCTTTCTCAAGCTAGTGATAACTCGGTAATTTCTATAAAGAAATTACTATAAAATTGGGGAAGGGTGGATAAACCCACCCTTCCTTTAAGGAATCAAGGTGAGAATTTTCCTAGCTTGTTTGGGATATTGAGCAATGAATCGTAACTCATCTGAGGTTAGGGGTTTTTGTTTTTCTACGTTAGCAAAGCGAGCTAATTCTAGCACTTCTCGTGCTTCTTCTTCATCTTTAAATTCGACTTCTAATTGATTGTAAACATTACGAAAACCCTTTATTCCGCTGTATTCACCAATTACAATTTGTCTTCCCGTTTCTATAATTTCTGGTTCTCCTCTTCCTAATTCTTCAAAGTCATAAAGTTCGTAATTTTTACTATCTTTTAACACTCCATCGGCATGGATTCCTGAAGCATGAGCAAAAGCGTTAGCTCCTACCCCGGGTTGGGTGATGGGAATGGGAACTCGAAAAGCATAGGATGCATATTTGCAAGTTTTCCAGGCTGCTTTTAGATTGATACGCTCGTCCAACTGATATTTTTCTCCATCCATACCACTAGCGTGTTTCACAGCTAAAATTACCGAAACCAAATCGGCATTTCCGGCTCGCTCTCCTATCCCATTGATGGTAGTGTTAATAAAAACATCACACCCTACGTCTACTGCTGCTTTAGCTCCGGCTACAGAATTAGCCACTACCATACCCAAGTCATTGTGGCAGTGGAGCTCAATGGGCATCTGAATTGCCTCTCCAATTTTAGCAATACGCTCATAAATGCTAAAAGGACTATCATAACCTAAAGTATCACAGTACCGGAAACGTTCTGCTCCCGCTTCTTTACCTGCTAGGGCAAATTCGATTAAGTAATCTATATCGGAACGAGAAGCATCTTCAGCATTTATTCCTATTCCCTGTGCTCCACGAGCTTTGGCAGTTTCTACCGCTTCTATCATAGATTTTATAACTGTTTCTCGGCTCATCTTTTCCTGAAATTTACTATGAATCATCTGATCAGAGGTAGAAATAGAAAGGTTGAGATATTTCAGTCCCGGCACCATTTGATAAGCTAATTCAACATCCTTTTTTACCGCTCTCAACCATCCACTAAGTCTGATGGGGCTCAAAGCTCCCATTTCTGCCAATTCTAAATTGGCGTTAAGGTAGTGAGTTTCGTGACGAGTAGTAGGGAAACCAAATTCACTTTGGTAAACTCCCATTTCATTGAGATAAAAGTTTACCATGGTTTTTTCGATTTTAGCTAAGCCTAAACGGGCCGTTTGCACCCCATCACGATTGGTAACATCCAAAATGTAGATTTTGGGCATTATGCACCTCCTCAATTGATTTGATTAACAAAATTTTTTAATCGTTCCATTCCCTTTTCAATGTTTTTTTCTGAAGTAGCGTAAGAAAAGCGAAGGTATCCTTCCATCCCAAAAGCTATTCCCGGGACGCAGGCTATTTGAGCTTCTTCTAAGAGCAACTCGGTTAACTGTAAAGAGTCATTAAGGGGTTTCCCTTTATAGTTTTTACCTAAATAAGAAGAAAAATTGGCAAAAATGTAAAAAGCTCCTCGGGGGGTAGGAAAAGTAACCGAGGGAATTTCGCGAAGATGTTGCATCATCAACTTTCTTCGCTCGTTAAACTTTTCTACCATCTCCTTAACCAAGGTAAAGTCGCTCGTCAACGCTTTTTCTGCCGCTCTTTGGCTTATAGAAGTAGGGTTAGAAGTGGAATGGTCCTGGAGCCTCCCCATCGCTTCGATTGCTTCTCGAGGTCCAGCGGCATATCCGATTCGCCATCCGGTCATAGAAAAAGTTTTGGACACACCATTTATTACTATGGTTCTCTCTTTCATACCCGGAAAAGTAGCTATGCTTTTTATCTGTGCTCCATCGTAAACGAGGTGCTCATATATTTCATCAGAAATTATTATTAAATCCCTTTCTTTAGCCAATTGCGCCACTTCTTCTAGCTCTTCTTTTTCCCATACCACTCCCGTAGGCTTGGAGGGATTATTTAGGATAAGAAAACGGGTGCGAGGAGTAAGAGCTTTTTTAATTTCTTCTATACTTACGGTAAGGGTAGAAGGAGAGGGCTCGAGGAAAATTGGTTTTCCTTCAGCTAATTTTATCTGCTCTAAATAAGTGACCCAATAAGGTTTGGGTAACAGCACCTCATCTCCAGGGTTACAAAGGGATAAGATAGCATTAAAGAGAGAATGTTTAGCACCGCAAGAGACTATTATTTCTTGAGGGAGGTAAGAAAGTCCATTT
>JAGPEW010000130.1 GCA_018056825.1 Candidatus Sordicultor aquaticus | reverse complement strand
CCTTCTTTAGCTGGCCTTATGGGAATTTACAGCACCATAAATATTGCCAGCGTTCTCGCTGGCGGTATTATCGCTTCTGTGCCTACTCTTTTACTTTTCGTTTTACTCAACCGTAACTTCATTTACGGTCTTACCCTATCCACCAGCAGAAAATAGAGCATACTATTTTTATTAAATATTTTAGTCACTTTTAAATAGCTAAAGAATTGATAACGCTGGATACAAAATTAAAGCTAATCGGGAAGATACGCTATCCTCTCAAGATAGTTTATCTTCCCGGCTTCACCAGACAAACCAAGTCTTTATACTACCGCCTCTACCCCTTTACCGCTCCAAAAGTGAGGCCTCTTACAATATAACGTTGGATGAAAAGAGCTAAAATAGTAGGTGGAGCAAGAGCTAAAATAGCCCGCGTAGCTATAAACCAAAATTGCACCCCCCGGGTATCTTCTGCCCCTGCTAAGTAAACGGGAAATGTTTTAGCCTTTAGCGTAGTTAAAGACAAAGCAAAAAGAAATTCGTTCCAGGTAAAAGCCACACAAATTGCCGCTACCGCTACTAAAGTGGGAACAGCTAAAGGAAGCGAGATTCTCCAAAAACTCATGAAATCAGAACATCCGTCAACTTCAGCAGCTTCTTCTAGCTCAGCAGGCAAGTCCTGAAAAGTCTGTCTCATAATAACAACAGCGAAAGGAAGGACAAAAGTAGCATTAACCAAAATCAAAGCCCACAGAGTATCTAAAAGATGAAGGGTCCTCATAATCAAAAAAAATGGAATTAACACTACTACTGGTGGCAAAACTCGCTGAGAAAGGAACCAAATAGTAAGATCTCTATTCTTCATCCTTCTAAATTCAAAACGAGCCAGAGCATATCCGGCCGGCACTCCAAGAACAAGAGCAATAAGTGTAGCTGAAACAGCAACTATAATACTGTTTAAAAGAGCAGACCGACTCTCCCTAGTAGATAGTTCGGTCCGCCAATTTTCTAAGGTGGGCTGGAATTGAAGAAAAGGAACAGAAAGCCCAGTAATAGTAAAAGTTTCCGCCGGAGGCTTAAGAGAAGTAACCACTCCCCAGTAGATTAAAAAAATCGCCCAAAAGATTATAATGGCCACCAAAATATATCTGATGATAGTACCACTGAGAGATTTTCTTCTTACTACACCCATTTTTATTTACCTCTCTTCACTCGTAAACTTCTCTTATTTGACGGAAGAGAAAGTTAATTATTACTATTACAATAGCTAACAGAAGATATCCCAAAGCTGAAGCATACCCAAGGTCAAAAAATTTCATTCCAGTGCGGTAAGTATAAAGAGAATAAACTTCGGTAGCTGTCCCCGGTCCTCCTCCAGTCAAACTGTATACTACATCGAATATTTTGAAAGATTCAATCAACCGAAGAAGTAGAACTATCATAATTACCGGCTGAATCATAGGAAAAGTAATCTTCCGGAAGATTTCCCACTCAGAAGAAGAATCAACATAAGCAGCATCATAAATTTCCTCAGGAAGAGATTGAAGTCCAGCCAAAATAACTAAAAAGCAAAAAGGTGTCCATTGCCAGATATCCAGCAAAAATACCGCCACCCAAGCCCAGATGCGACTAGAAAGCCAAGGAATTTTAAGATTAAAAAGGCTCATTAAAATGCTGTTAATAGGGCCCCCCTCTTCATAAAAGATGGTAAGACCTAAATACCCCACTGCTACTGGAGTACAGAATATGGGCAGAATTAAAAGAGCTCGAAAAATATTTTTGCCTCTAATCTCCTGGTTAAAAAGAAGGGCAATTAAGATGCCTAAAATCAACTGGATACTTACGGTAATCGCTACATAAAGCAGGGTTACCCGTAGAGAGTTTCCCAGTTTATAATCACTGAAAATGCGGGCAAAATTGTTAAGACCAACAAATTGAGCAGGACGGCCTAATCGAACCCGGAAAAAGCTCAACCCCAAAGAGTAAATTAGAGGAAAAATGGTAAAAGCCAACACCCAAATAATAGCCGGAAAAATAAAAAAATACTTTGCTCGCCTATTCTTCCGCACAGTTATGCCCCCCTCACGGGGGGAGCTGATGCTCCCCCTTTATTAACTATACGAATACGATTGGTAATTACTCAGGCTGGTAGCCGATAGACTCTTGATATACTTTCAACTGCTCTTCTCTACCATAGCGGTTAGTAATGTCTTCCCAATCTCTGGCTACTCGATCTAAAGCCTCTTGAGCTGAAAGTGCTCCAGTATAGGCTTCTGACAGATGCCGATCCAGAGCTACCCAGTATTCATTACCACCTGGTATTCGCAGGTAAGGAACAATATTGGTGGCAAAGAAGTTCTCATAGTAGGCATCTAAGTATTCTTTAGCGTCTTCAGGGTGGAAACCATTAGCTACATAGTCATCTAAGCTAGCAGTTCCATAAGGAGGCAAGAAATGGAATTTTACTCCCGGATCTACTCCAGTCCATCCTCGCTGAGCATTCCATAAGCTTATCTTGTTGGTGGCATGGAAAGCCAACAAATGATAAGTTGCCTCTGGATTCTTAGATAGAACGGAAATTACCCCATGCCAGGAGCCACCGGTGGTATTGCCCCACACTACTGGCTCATCAAATTTTACAAATTGCCCTTGCGAGCGGTCATATACTTCATAGCAACCTGGTAATATAGAGCAACCTATCTTGCCTTTTACTTTCGATCGGGCTTCATCTTGAGCCAAAGAGCCTAAATCACCCCAGGAAAAGCAAAAGATGGCTTTTCCGCGCAAGAAGTAATCCCAGGCCTCGCCCAAACTCCATGCTACTTGAGCATCTGGGCCAGTCTTAGCCAGTTTAAGTTGAAAATCTAGAGCTTTAATGTGACCCTCATCGTTGATAAGAGGGGTCATGTCTTCTGGATCGAACCAATATACATTGTGGTATTTATCTACTTTTTCACCAGGAAGAATACAGAAAGGAGCAGATAACGAAACATAATGATACATACCCTGTGCTCCCACTTTTAAATGCATCACGATTCCCGAATCGGCCTCACCATCATCATTCCAATCCCAACCATTGAAAAATTCAGAAATGTCGTATAGTTCATCCCAGGTTTTAGGAGGAATATTGTACTCGTATCCATGCTTCTCTTTGAATTGAACCCGATAATCAGGATTGTTTAAAATGTCTTTACGGTAGTAAAGAACCTGTCCATCACAATCATTAAGAACACCATACCACTTGTCTCCCCAGGTGTAGAGGGTCCTAATAGAAGGAGGCAGAGCATCAGGATCCCACTTGGGAAAACGAGGGTCTTTTATATAATCATCAACAGGAATTATGTATTCTCCAGCAATAAGTTCTCCCATCCAATCCGAACCAATCATAAATGCATCAAATTGGCCAGTTCCAGTGTAAAGGTCAGTCATTACTTTAGGATAATGTTCAGCATAGGGAATCTCCACAATGTTCAATTTTGCTCCAGTCAACTGCTCCCAAGTATCTCGCCATTCATAGAGAGGACCAGATATTCCTCCCTTTGGCCCACCTTCATTTACAGTCACTGTAACAGTTACTCCCTCAAAAGGTTTTTCTCCCGAAGTAACAATAGTTCCTATTTCTTCATCAGTGAAAGTAATTGATTCTCCTGAAGCATTGGTGACAGTTATGTCAGCGAAGGCAAAAGAAGCAACAAACAAAGAAACAACAACAAGAACACCCAAAATGCTTACTTTTTTCATTTTTGTCTCCCCCTTTCAAACAAACACTCAACTATCAAACCTTTAAACCCTCACATATTTTCCCTCCGTTTTTCCCTATTAATAGCCCTTAGCCTCGTGTCAATATCTTTACCTCACCCCCCTTCTTCAAAAAAACGTAGTTTAATTCTACTACTTTAGTATAATTTT
>JAGPEW010000129.1 GCA_018056825.1 Candidatus Sordicultor aquaticus | reverse complement strand
GAGAAATTAGGGTAGAAGAAGCTGAACCTCCACCGGTTTCTACCAGATCAAATTTAGCTCCTTTCATAGTTTCAATAAATTGCAGCTTTTTCTCCAGTAAAATTTGTAATAGTTCATGCACCCAGCTAGGGTTATCAAAACATTTGAGGATTAATTCATTAATATCCATTAAACAAGCAGCATGTTGCCAGCATCCTGCTTGATCACCCCAGACGAATCCTCTCAATATTCCCCGGTCTCCAATTTCATCGTAAAGCCGATTCACTGGTTGAGGATTTAGCGAAGGGACCGGCATATATTTAATTAAATCGAGGTCTTCTTCTTTTTTTATCATATACTCGGTAATCCAAGTAGTTTTAAGATTTCCTGCTCTTTTATAGTTAAGGTTACCCAAAGGAGTATGAACAGTATGGTAGAGCAAAAAATCATCCGGGTCTGCTTTAATAACTTTTATTTCTTCTTGCCACTCTGGAGTAGATAAAATATTTTTTTCTAAATCTTCAAGGGAAAGTTGGGAGAATTGTCCTATATCCATAAAGTATTGTATAGCAGCATCCATTCCTGTTTCCTCAAAAGCTTCTAAAGCGCTTATCCCTCCCATATAAGTATCCAGATGATATTTTTGCCACTGATGAACGGTAACCGGTAAACGATCAGGCCTTTCCTTGTTTAAAGCCAAAATCATTCTCTCTTTAGAAGTCATTATTTTCACTCCCTTTACATCCGCAAGAATGACGAGTGATAATCTCTACTTTTAAGACTACCTCTCTTTTTTCCCGAATCCACTTTTTTTCAATTCTTTCTAAAAGAAATTGGGTGGCTAAACTTCCCATAGTGTAAGCAGGCTGTTTGGCTACAGTTAAAAAGGGGTAAAGGAGAGAAGCAGTTTCTAAATCATCAAAGGTAACTAAAGCTAAATCTTCAGGAATTCTAATCCCTCTCTCTCTTGCTGCTCTAACAATACCTATGGCTATAAAATTGTTGCCGGCAAACACAGCTTGAGGTAATTTTTTTTTCTCGCTGAAAAAGCGAGTAGCTATTTGATAACCAAAATCTTCCTTGTAAGAGCCAACCATGATCCATTCTGGTTTTACTGTGATTCCTGCTTCTTGTAGAGCTCTTTGATATCCAGCTACTCTATCTTTACTGGTAGAGACGATAATGGGACCAGTAATCATTGCTATCTCTCTAAAATTATGAGTCTCTATTAAATGCCGGGTTAACTCATAAGCCCCTTCTTCGCTATCTCCCACTACTGAATCTCCGCCAAATCCTTCTATTTTTCTATCTACTAAGACCACCGGGACTTCCTTTTCTCTCAAATCTCGTAAAGTATCTCCATTGCTGCAGCTGGCTACTACCAGCCCATCTACTCTTCTTTTTAACATTAAATCTATATATTCTTTCTCTTTAGTCGGATTTTCATCAGTATTACAAAAGATAGTATTAAATCCTTGGCTAGAAGCTTTGTCTTCCACTCCTCGAGCTAAAGTGGTAAAAAAAGGATTAGTCACATCAGAGATAATAAGGGCAATGGTGAAGGTTTTCTTCTTTTTTAAGCTCCGCGCCAAGTAGTTGGGAGAATAATTGAGTTCTTCAGCTATTTCCAAAATTTTCTTCCTAGTTTCGTCTTTTACTTGACTTTTCTGATTTAAAGCTCTTGATACTGTAGCTGGTGATACTCCAGCCCGTTTAGCTATATCGTATATAGTAGCCATTCTACCTCCTAGTAGAATTGCTGAGGAACTTTTTAATTTTCAGCAATTTTTCCATATTACCTTTTAATTTTAATTCTACACCGTAAGTGTTATTTTTGCTTTTTATATATGTAAAGGGTACCTTCCTTTTTCTTTCAGCAAGTTTATTAATCTATCATAAATCAAAGGGTCAACATTGCTGGCTACTGAGTGGTCTGAAGCGGGCATATACCCTCCTCCTTGAGCAGCTTGCAACTTATAAAGAGTTTCCTTTTCTATTTCTTCCCAAGTTCCATAACCCAGGAGACGAGTGTCAATTCCACCCCAAAAAGAAAGACGATCGCCAAACTTTTTCTTTAGCTCTACTGGGTCCATGCCGGCTTTAGCTTCTAATGGGTTATAAACATCTATTCCTGCCTCTATCAAATTTTCCATTATTTCTAAGCTTCTGCCACATCCATGATAAGCAATTATCAAACCTTTTTCATGTAGAAAATCACAAATTCTCTTTACACAGGGAAAGTAAATATCTTGCCACAGGCGAGGAGAAAAAAACATCCCTTTATCATAAGCTACGTCTCCCCAGATGACCATTCCCACAGGCTTAGCCAGTTCAATTTGGCGTTCAGCAATTCCTAACATGAAGTCAGTGCATCTCACGGCAAATTCTTTCACTTTATCAGGATAGAGGGCTAAATCAAGTAGTAACCCTTCGGTTCCTCGGATACGCCACATAGTCTCATGAGGCTCACATATGGAGCCAAAAATGCAAAATTTATTTTTATTATTCTCTATGGCTTCAGCATAACTTTCTATGGTTCCAAAACTATCTCCGCAATTAATGATGTCACAGCGTTTCTCAAAGTAGCGGCGGTCATCTCGAGGGTCATCAAAAGTAAATTGGGCAAATTCATCAGCACTTTTCAATTCAAAATCTAAAAACATAGGCATTGGAGCAGCAAATAACTTTTTTACAGTGCACCCAAAACCACTTTTAAAAACTACGTATTCCGGAGTTTCTTCAACAATTTGGCAACTCTCCACTTTGGGATCCATATTAGGAGAGATAACTTTTACGTCTAAATCATAATATTCATAAATATCAGTGCCAGAAGGGAGGTTAAATTTCTCTCGCCATTTATTCAAGAATTCGGTCCAGTAAAAATCACCCAAAGGCACTCGATCTGCCTCTTTTCTATCTCGGAGGGTAGTTATCACTCGTTCCACTTTTTTCTCTACCTTTTCCACTTTCTTCACTCCTTTACAAATATTCGCTAAGAGCCAACTCTTCTAATTTCCCCTTCTTGGGAAATCCATCATTTATATTCCATCCCGCTAAAGAATAAAAAAGCTCTATAGCCTCTTTTAAGTCTCGAGGATTAATACGTAAACCCCGGCGAGGACCACTTTCTATAGGTTCAAAAAATCTTTCTGGTAACCAATCCTCTTTTTTCCCTATTCCTTCTCGAAGGTTAAACAAACGTTCCATTTGTATTCTGGTTTCTCCTATTTTCATCAACCGGAAAAGGCTCATCTCCCCTCCGGTTATAGCCTGGATTAAGGGAGAAATCAAAGAAAAAGGCAAAAATCGGCAGGGGGCAAAAGCAAATATGCAAAGCCCTAAAGCGTCCATAAAACTAAAAACCTGATTAAGGTAATAGAACATTCGCACTTTTTTGGCTTCCAGAGAAGGAGCGGGCAATCTTTCTAAAAGCCCTAAGGCTTGGATATTATTTAGGAAAAGCTGGGGAGCACTTTCGTCAAAATCGGTATCGTGTTCTACCACAAAAGTATCAGGACCCGAAGGAGATACAGCATAGCCCAGCCCCAGCATTTGTTTTACCCTCGGCTCATGCAGAGGTATTTCTTTTCCCTTAACTTCCAAAGCAAAAGGCAGGGCTTCCTTTCCTAAAATACTACTTAGATATTTTACTCCCCTCCCTATTTCCTTACCCCAGCCTTCCTCTTTTACCATGTCTTCTAAAAGGGATAGAATCCCTTCCTTTTTACCAAAGTTAATTTCTACCCCTTTTGTGTCCTCCTTAGAAATTAAACCTTTCTCAAAGCACTCAGCTACAAAACCAAGGGTTACCCCTAAAGAAGTAGTATCAAAACCATACTTCCGGGAATATTCATGAAGCTGAAAAATAAAGTCTGGGTCTACTAAATCCAAAGTAAAACCGAAATCCACTAT
>JAGPEW010000128.1 GCA_018056825.1 Candidatus Sordicultor aquaticus | reverse complement strand
GTATTAGCTCGCACTGCTTTAATTTCTACCTGAAAATTGGAGATAGTATTAGAAACATCAGCCAAAAGTTTAGGCCGGTCTAAGGCCTCTATCACTACTGCAGTATGATACTTAACTCCCTCTTCTTCTCCCCATTCTGCTTCCAAGAAACGTTCTCCATCTTGAGAAAGTTTGGTTAAGTTAGGACAATCTACCCGATGAATGGTAATTCCTTTGCCTTTAGTAACGAAAGCCACGATTTGGTCTCCTAAAACAGGAGTACAGCAGCGAGCTAACTTTACCGCCAAACCAGTAGCTCCCTGAACGACAATTCTTTCTTCTTCTCGGCTAACCGGACTAGAAGATTTCTTTTTCTTCTGCAATCGACGGCGAATGGTATAAGGAACTACTTTATTTACCACCTGACGAGCACTGTATCTTCCCTCACCAATGGCAATATAAAGCTCTTCTTCTTCTCGAAGCTGATTTTCTTCTCTAAACTGAGAAAGGTTTTTTGCCACCAACGCTCTTTCTTCTGGAGTAAGAGAATATTTTTCTAATTCTTTTTCTAAGAATTCTTTACCTCTCTCTCGATTGAGGTCTTGATTTTTCTTACGTAAGAAAGCCCTAATTTTATTGCGGGCTCCCGGAGTTTTAGCAATTTTCAACCAATCAGGGCTGGGACCAGAAGAGGAACGGGAGGTGATGATTTCTACTATATCACCACTTTTGAGTTCATAGCTTAAAGGCACAATCTGTCTATTAACTTTAGCTCCCACACAGTTATTTCCCACTTCCGTATGGATGAGATAGGCAAAATCAATAGGAGTAGAACCCTGGGGGAGTTTTTTCAAATCTCCTTTAGGAGTGAAAACATATACCTCGTCATCAAATAAACTTATCTTCAAGCTCTCCATAAATTCCTGAGTGCTTTTCAAGTCTTGCTGCCATTCTAATATCTGGCGAAGCCAGTTCATTCGTTCATCAAATTTATCATTACTTTCTGCAGTTTTGCCTTCTTTATAACGCCAGTGAGCAGCAACTCCATATTCTGCCACTTGATGCATATCCCAGGTCCTAATTTGCACTTCCATAGGCGCACCTCGAGGGCCTATAACCGTAGTGTGAAGGGATTGATACATATTAGATTTAGGAACAGCAATGTAATCTTTAAATCTCCCCTCTACCGGTTTCCATAAAGTATGCACTATCCCCAAAACAGCATAACACTCCTCTACTTCCCGAGTAATCACTCGGAGGGCAATCAAGTCGGGCAGGTCTTCCAAGCTAATTTTTTGCCGGTTTAACTTATTGTAAATGCTATAAATATGTTTAAATCTGCTTTGTATTTCAGCTTCAATTCCGGTTTTTTCTAAACGAATCCCTAACTCCTTTTTTGCTTCCTCTATTTGCTTTTCTTGTGCCTCTTTAACTCTCTCTATACCTCGCTGAATATTACAATAAGCTCCGGGGTCTAAAAAAAAGAGGCTGAGGTCTTCTAATTCCGTCTGAATGGTGTTAATCCCCAAACGATGAGCGATGGGAGCAAAAATCTCCAGAGTTTCTCGAGCTATGGCTTCTTTTTTCTCCCGATATTGATATTTAAGGGTGCGCATATTGTGCAAACGATCAGCTAACTTTATTATGATAACCCGCACATCTTGAGCCATAGCAATAAAAAGACGGCGATAGTTTTCTACTTCTGCCTCTTCCCGGCTACTATAGCTAAATCCCCGACTGAGTTTGGTTACCCCCTTTACCAGGTTGGTAATCTCTTCTCCAAATTTCTCCTTGAGTTCTTCTTCGGTAACTTCGCTATCTTCCAAAACGTCGTGGAGAAGAGAAGCAACAATAGTATTTTCATCCATTTTCAAATCGGCCACAATATGAGCTACTGCTAAGGGATGAATAATAAACGGTTCCCCAGATAGTCGAGTCTGGTTCCGATGAGCTTCAAGAGAAAAAGCAAAAGCTATATTTATTAAGTCACGATTGAACTCCGGATGGTAAAGGCTAATTTTATTCAACAAAGACTCTATAGTCTCTACCCCATTTCCCCCAAAGAACCAACCTCCTCAACTTTTCTTATTTACAACGAAACCCGTCTTTCAAAATTCCCAGGAGACTAAAGGCGGATGAGAGAGTAAACAGGATAAGAAGATAGTTTTTCTCTACCTTTAAAAGATTCTAATTCGATGATAAATCCGATACCTACGATTTTACCTCCCAATTCTTCTACCATTTCACACACCGCTTCAGTAGTTCCCCCCGTAGCTAAAAGGTCATCCACAATTGCTACTTTCTGTCCTTTCTCTATGGCATCACGATGAATTTCCAGAGTGGCTGATCCATATTCCAAAGCGTAGGTCTTAGAAAGAGTGGGGGCAGGGAGTTTTCCTGCTTTTCTCACCGGCACAAAACCACACCCCAAATAATAAGCTAAGGGCGCACCTACAATAAATCCCCGGGCTTCTATACCTACCACCAGGTCTATTCCTTTATTTTCAAAAATTCCTCCCAATCTTTCGATAGCTTCCCGAAAAGCCGCACCTTCTTTTAGTAAAGTAGTAATATCTTTAAATTGCACGCCAGGCTGGGGAAAATCGGGAATATTTCTTATATATTGAGTCAAATCCAAACCTAACTCTACTTCTTTCACTTCTTGATCCTCCAATCCTGAATTTTTAAATAAGGATAGTTTCCTAAGTTATCGCGATGTACTTCAAAAGCAAGGTCTACAAGAGAAGAATTAGCGAGATTTGCCGCTTTTTCTTTACCATTAATAACCACCATCTCCTGAGATTCTTTCCCCTGTCTCACCAGTAACCGGAGGTGTTGGTCATTTCTCCCCCATATCCAGCTTCTAACCAAAGAAGCATCTAAAACAGCAAATAAAGGGGGAGGATTCTTTTCCCCAAAAGGTTTAAGCTTTTCTAACCAAAAAAGGGTTTCTTCATTAACTTCCTGTAAACTCACGAGAGCATCCACTACTAACCCCCGTAGAGACCGAGCTTTTTTTACTTCTTCTCCAAAGTTTTCGTTCAAAAAATGTCTAAATTCTTCTACCTTATGGGAAAAGAGCCGCAGCCCAGCAGCCATTTCGTGTCCACCGTAGCGCACCAAAAAGGAGGAACTACGTTCTAAAGCTGAAGAGAGGCTAAAACCAGCAATGCTTCGGCCTGAACCTATTGCCATCCCATCGATTTCAGTTAAAACTATCACTGGTCTATCTAATTGCTCACTAAGACGGGAAGCTACTATACCTAACACTCCTTGACCCCACCCTGACCCTGAGATTACCACTACTTCATCCTGAAGGTAAGCTTCGTTTTTCTTATCTTGAAGCACACTTTCTAAAACTTTTTCTTCTTCTTTTTGCCTGCGACAATTTAAAGTATTCAAATAATTCGCTAACTTTAGAGCCTCTTCGTATTCATCACTTAAGAGTAAATCCAGAGCCGGTTGAGAGTCTTCTACTCGACCTGCAGCATTGATACGAGGAGCTAAAATAAAACCCACTTCTTGGGTCCCTATAGTTTTTCCCTCTAATCCAGAAACTTCGCTAAGAGCTCGAAGACCGCAACAGGGATTGCGGTTTAATTTCTCTAAACCATAACGAACGATAACCCGGTTCTCCCCCGAGAGGGGAGCTACATCGCTCACTGTTCCTATACAAGCTAAATCCAGATATTCCTCTACCGGGTTTATTTTTGCCCCCCGATATTCTCCATAAGCTTGAGCTAAAGCCAAAGCTAAGCCTACTCCAGAAAGGGGAGAAATCATTTCTTGAGAGTCCCTGTCCCAGGTGCTCACCACGCACACCCCCTGAGGCCAGAGGTCAAAATCAGGAAGATGGTGGTCAGTAACTAAAACTAAAACACCTTGATTTTTTAGGGCTGCTATACCCTCTCTATCTTTGATGCCACAATCCACAGTTACGACCAGATGAGGCTCTCGTTTTAGAACTCCCTTGACGG
>JAGPEW010000127.1 GCA_018056825.1 Candidatus Sordicultor aquaticus | reverse complement strand
TAAAGATTTTTCCTGGATGGGTTGTTCTATTTAATTATGATACTATCTAATACTGAATGGAGAGGGTCTCAAAAGCTAATAATAGAGGGAAAAATAAAAATACTCCTACAATGAGTTGACACTATCGACTTGACGCGGATACTGGTAATATCAAGAGGTGGGTGATAAAATATTAAAGAGTTTTCTTTAGGAGGGGAGAATGGTGAGCGATAAAATTGTTCGATGGATTTACCTCTTTCTCAGTGTAGCGTTATTCTTCTTTCTTTATTTTCTCTTCGATATTTTGTCTCAACCTATTGGACATCCTTTGGTAGACAATTGGCAAATTCAAGACCAAAACGGCAAGAGAGAAATAAAATTACCTTTTTATGAAACACTCTCGAAATCTCAGATTATTAGATTTTCCACCACTTTTCCCCAAAAAGAAGGAGATTCCCTGTTCTTCCCTCGCTTATCTGGCAATGGAGTGAAGGTTTTCCTGAACGGACAAGAAATTGAGGAAATAGGGGATATGGTTAGAGGCACTGCAAACATGTGGAATATCCCTCACCTTATTTCTTTTGATCCTTCTCTGTTGGGCGAGCAAAATTATTTGGAGTTGGAGATATTTGGCCTTTATGATGTGGGTATTGGTTCTCCTCCTTCCTTAGATTGGAGAGAAAATGTCATAGGGAGATTTGCCATTTTGCGAATTTTGCGTCACGATGTTTATATATTGGCCATAGGTGCTTGTTTTACTTTAGGTCTAATTTTGGGATTGATAGGTTTATCTCGGGAAGATAGTTATATGAGACATGCCCTTTTTTCCATTGGTATTTCTTGTTTTCTGGGAGGAATGTATCTTTTAGATTTTATTTACCGTCCTACTTCTGGTTCTCTTTCTCTTTTTCTTAATTTGCGAAAGATATGGCTGAGTTGCGGATGTTTATCTATGTTTTTCTTCTTACAAGGGACAGAAAATTTGCTACAAATTAAAACTCGTCTTCATAGCTTGTTGTTTTGGGTTACTTTAGTGTTGGTGGCAGGATTTTTCTTCCAACCGTCTCATCCCCAACTCAAACAGTTCAGTAACTTCGCTATCATTTTTGCCTTAATATCACCTCTTGTTGCCACTGGGGAAGTTCTATATCTCAAAAAATTAACTGTAATATTTCCCTGGACCTTTTTTTCTCTTACTATTTTTCATCTTTTTTATTCGATAATATCGGGAAAAACAGGGGTTCTTCTAATAAGCTACGGAATTCTTGCCAGTGTAGTAGGGATGGGGTTCGCCATTTTAGAGATTTATCGAGAAGTAAATAAAAAACTTGAACGTGCTTATGAACAATCAATAACTGACCCTTTGACTGGAGCATACAATCGAGGAATAATTTCTCAACTTAATTTCTCCTCCCAAGACTACTTGATTATGGGTGATATTAACGGCTTCAAAAAATACAACGACCTTTATGGCCACATTGCCGGAGATGGTCTTCTCCAAAGCATAGTGAAACACATCAAAAGTTCTATAAGGCAAAATGATTATGTTATTCGAATGGGAGGAGACGAGTTTTTGGTAGTTTTAAAAAATTGTCCAGGATACGAGATGGAGAAAGCAGCAGAACGGATTAGAAAATCTTTCCCAGCTGATGAAAAGAACTCTGGTGTCACTATTTCCTGGGGAAAGGCAGTGACAGGGGATAACTTTGAAGCAGTTTTAGGTTTGGCTGACCAGCTAATGTATCAAGAAAAACAAAAAAGTTATACAAAAGATAGAGAAAAAGAAGAAACGATGCTACCTTCAGGATAAGCCCAAGAGGTAAGAATCTGGCTTATAATCTCCTTGGGGGTTGATTCCTTTTTAGGAATGATAAAATAATACCCAACTGCCTCTCCGATAGTTGACAGTTTGGCCAAATGTTGCTAAAATTGCTCCGTTGCTTTTTGGAGGTGTATTTTTTGGGTATTGAGGAGTTGAGAGGCAAAGAAGTGGCAGTAGGAAAGCGAGAAACCGAAAGAGCGATAAAGAAAAATAGAGCCAAAAAGGTTTTTTTAGCTCGTGATGTGGATGAAGAGGTAATCAAAAGATTGGTTGATCTGGCAGAAGAAAGAGGAATACCCTGGGAATATGTGCCTTTAGCTAAAGATTTGGGGTTAGCTTGCGGCATTGAAATAGAGGCTTCTTGTGCAGCTATTATTGAAGATTAAAAGTAAGGGAGGAATAAGATGCCAACTGTTAATCAACTAGTAAGGCAAGGTAGAAAACAGCCTAAAAAGAAAAGTAGTGCTCCAGCTTTGAAAAATTCTCCCCAGAAAAGGGGAGTGTGTACTAGAGTGTGGACCATTACTCCTAAAAAACCTAACTCAGCTTTGCGCAAAGTAGCTCGAGTAAGGCTTACTAATGGAATGGAAGTTACTGCTTATATCCCTGGCATTGGACATAATTTACAGGAACACTCCATTGTCCTCATTAGAGGAGGGAGAGTGAAAGATTTACCTGGAGTTCGTTATCATATCATCCGGGGGACTATGGATGCCGCGGGAGTAGAAAATAGAAAACAAGGTCGCTCTAAGTATGGAGCTAAAAGGCCTAAATCTTAAGGAGGTGAAAAAAATTGCCCAGAAAAGGCCCAGTTACTAAAAGAACCATACCTCCTGACCCGGTGTATAATAGTGTAGATGTAACTTGTTTGATTAATAAAATTATGAAAATGGGGAAGAAAAGTGTAGCAGAAAAAATCGTTTATGAGGCTTTTGAAGTAGTAAGAGATAAAACTAAAAGAGACCCGATGGATGTTTTGTCTCAAGCTCTTAATAATGTGATGCCTCTTATAGAAGTTAGAGCCCGCCGAGTAGGAGGAGCAAACTATCAGGTTCCTATGGAAGTGAGACCAGATAGAAGTAAAAGTTTAGGTATACGGTGGTTGGTAGGTTATGCTCAGGGACGGTCGGGGAGAACTATGATAGATAAATTGGCTCAAGAAATAATAGATGCAGCTAATGGAACTGGTGGGGCAGTGAAAAAGAGAGAAGATACCCACCGAATGGCTGAAGCTAACAAGGCTTTTGCTCATTATCGTTGGTTTTAATAGGAGGTTAGGAAGTTTAAGGTGAGTAAAACTATGGCAAATAGAGTACAATCAGAATCTGAAGAACATCTCATTTCTAAAATTCGTAACATTGGAATAATGGCTCATATTGATGCAGGTAAAACTACAATTACCGAGCGTATTCTTTATTATACTAAGAAAATCCACCGTTTGGGGGAAGTTCACGAGGGTGCAGCCACTATGGACTTTTTACCCCAAGAGCGGGAGCGAGGTATAACTATAAGTTCAGCAGTTACTACCTGTTTTTGGAGAAATTTTCGTATCAATATTATTGATACGCCAGGCCACGTGGACTTTACTGCAGAGGTAGAGAGAAGCTTGCGAGTATTAGATGGAGCAGTGGCAGTTTTCTCTGGATTAGAAGGAGTAGAGCCTCAATCAGAGACCGTTTGGTATCAGGCAGATCACTATCATGTGCCTCGTATCGCTTTTATCAATAAATTGGATAGAGTAGGGGCAGATTTCTATGCTGCAGTTGAATCCATTCGCCGGAAATTGAACGCTAATGCTCACCCCCTGCAGGTTCCTATAGGTAAAGAATCTGATTTTCAGGGAGTAGTTGATGTAATAGAGATGAAGGCTTATCTTTATGGTGCAGAAGGAGAAGGCACAGATTATCAAATAACCGAAGTTCCTCCTGAGCTGGTGAGTGAAACCCAGAAACTTAGAGATAAATTGATAGAAGCCTTAGCGGAATTAGATGATCATATAATGGAGAAATACGTGGAAGGAGAAGATATTTCTCCTTTAGAGATAAGAGAAGCTATCCGACGAGCGACCGTAGCAGGTAAGTTCATTCCTGTTTTAGGGGGAACGGCTTTACGAAATAAAGCTATTAATCCTCTTTTGGATGCCATTGTTTGGTATCTAC
>JAGPEW010000126.1 GCA_018056825.1 Candidatus Sordicultor aquaticus | reverse complement strand
CTATCACCACATCTTCCGGGGGACAATACAAACTAACTATTTCCTGAGGAGTCATTTTCTTATTTCCATACTTTTCCGCTACGCAGGAAAAAGCCCCCAATAAAAGAGGAGAACTGGCTATCAAAGTGTTATCTAAATCCCAGATAAAAAGTTTAAACATTTATCTCCTTTATTATTTCCTGCATCGCAGCTAGGAGAATTCTCATTTCTTCTTCTTTTCCTATGGTAATGCGTAAAGAATCTGACCACTCTGGAAAATAACGAATGAGTATTTTTCTCTTCTTTAGCTCTTCATAGAGAAACTTTAAATCTTTTCCTTCTTTTTTTACCATAATAAAATTAGCTTGGGAAGGGTAAACTAAAAAGCCCAACTGCCTCATCTCTTGGGAGAACCACTCCCGAGTGGATTTGATTTTTTCCACGTTTTGTTTCATATACTCTATATCTTCCAAAGCCGCTGCTCCTCCCACCTGAGATAGAATTCCCACATTGTAAGAATCTTTAATTTTTAATATTCCTCTTACTATATCGGGATGAGCAAAAAGAATTCCCACTCGCAATCCGGCTAAAGAAAAAGATTTAGAAAGAGTCCTCACTATGATAAGATTGGAGAAATCCCGCAGAAGTGGAAGAGCACTACTAGTAGCAAAATCAACATAAGCCTCATCCACTATCACCGGGCAAGAGGATAGAGAAAGTAGTTTTTCTATCTGGGACAGAGAAACAAAAGTGCCAGTGGGAGAGTTAGGGTTACAAACTATTTTTAGCTTAGCTGGACAAGTAAAAAGACTTTCCGGGAGGGAAAAATCCGGAGGGAAAGGAATTTCTTCCTTTTCTGCCTCTTGGAGAAAAGCTAAAGTCCGGTACAAAGTATAAGTAGGAAAGGGATAAACCACCTCGTCTCCTTTATCTAAAAAAAGGCGAAAGAGGAGATTTAAAAGCTCATCAGAGCCATTTCCTACTGCTATCCAATCCTGAGGAAGTCCATAAACTTCCTGAGCTTTTTCTCTTAGTTTCCCTCCTAAAGGGGGAGGATAAAGAGAAATTTTACCTTGGCGGAGAGCTTCGGTGACTTTTTCCTCTACTAAAGGAGATGGAGGATAGGGGTTTTCGTTAGTATTGAGTTTTATATATCCTTCTTCTTCCGGCTGTTCACCAGGAGTGTATTCTTCCAAAGAATGGATGGCTTCCCGAAAATAATTCACTTTTTACCTCCCTTTCCCATCTGTTTTAAAATCTGGGTGCTTCTACCACTCTGGTCATATAGAGTATAAACTTCCATTAGATTACGAAAACTACCCTGGAAGTCTAAACCATATCCTACTACATAAACATCAGGTATCTCAAAACAGCGATAATGTATGGGAATTTCAGCAATCCTTCGGGCCGGACAATCCAGAAAAGTGCAGATTTTTATACTCTGGGGAACTCTTTTTTCTAATTCTCGAGTTAGAAAATTGAGAGTTAACCCCGTATCCACAATGTCTTCAACAATTAAGATATTTCTTCCTCTTACGTCTATATCCAGGTCTTTCTCTATCTCTACTCGCAGTAAGCCAGGTTTAAAGCCCGAAAGAGCTAAAAAATCCAGGTCAAAAGGTATTTCTAAATTTCGGCTCAAATCTACGGCAAAATAAACCGCTCCTTTTAAAATCACCGCCAATATCGGTCTTTTATTTTCGTAGTCAGCAGATATATTTTTAGCTACTTCTTCAACTTTTTCTTCAATTTCCTCTCTGCCCAAAAGTAAATCCCCTAAACGTCTTTCATTCATTATTCTCTCCTTTTAAATGATTTAAAATATATTCATAATCTCGAGCATAGACTACCCGGATTTTTATTTGAGGATAAAGTTCTTTTAATCTTCTCACTTTTTTATTTTTCTTGTGGGTTAGTTTTTGTTTTTGAGTAGTTAACTCAATAAACAGGTCAAAATCAGGGAGGTAAAAGTCAGGAGCAAAAGCTTCAGTGAGATTACCCTCTTCATCCCATTCTAAGGGGAAAGTGCGGGGCTCATAAAGCCAGCGAACCCCATAAAAGTCTAACATTCGAGCAAATTCTTCCTCGGAAGGATGAGAAAAAGTTGTTTTTTGCCCTAAATCCTCCCGAGGAAAAAGAGAACGTTCTTCCACTTTTTTATGCTTCTCTCCCTTTGCAGGAGGGATAACAGTCACATTTTCCTGGGCTTTTAAAATTAAATCGGTGGCTTCCTCTATCCCATAGAAATCAGTATTCACTACTAAATGGTAGTGAAGAGGTTCTCTCCAATCTATCCCAAAGGTGTGTCTCAGAAACCTTTCTCTTTGCTGGTCTTGTTCAGTGAGAATCCGACTAGCGGTTACATCGTCTTGCTTATACTTCTCCATCATTCGGTAAAGGCGAGTAACCTGCGAAGCTACTACTAAAACATGGAAAGCCAGGGGGCAATTTTCTAAAATTTTCTGTCCTCCTCTTCCTAACAAAATAAAAGGCTTTTGAGAAGCCCGTTGTTCTAAAAGAGAGCGCACTTTCTTAACCCATAGGTCTCTTTCCTTTTCACCTCGAGGAGGCTCAGTAGGTAGCTGAGGAGACAATTCTCCTAAAAGGGAAACGAACTTCTCTTTATCTACCAACTCCATTTTTAGTGTTCGAGAAAGTTGCTCGGCGATTTCATCCCCATAGCTTTCTATTTCTCGAGAAATAGTAATAATAGAAAAATTAGTCACTTTATTTTCACCAATTTTATATTATACTATCAAATAAATAGTTTAGAGAAAAGAGGAGAGCGAAGTGAAAAAGTTAGAAATAATAGCCCTAATTATAGTAGTGGTTCTCTTTATCTCCGTATCAGAAGGAAAAGAGAAAGCATTATTCCTCGACTCTACTCCTTCTCAGACTTTTACTCCCCTTCGTTCATTTTTAGAGAGAAACACAACGTGGGAATGGGTAGAATTATCTTCTAGCTCAGGAGAAAATCTCAACCTTTCCGAGTTACAAAAGGAAGGTAATCTTTTATTTCGGGGTTATGAAAAAGAAGATTTGCTATTTTTTGAAGCTATAGATTTACAAACTTCCGACAAAATTTTAGGTTTAGTGAGGAAAAAAGAAGACCAAAATTATATGATAGAAGAGCTAAAAGAGATATTGGCTCAAGAATTTTCTTTTCATCGAGAAATCAAAATCCTTTTTGCTCGAGAAGAATATGGAGAAAGTTCTATAATTTTATCCGACATAGAGGGGAAAAGACAAAATCCCCTTTATACCTCCGCTGAAGGTTATATCGAAAGTCCCATTTTATCTTTCGACACTCGCTATGTGATATTCGTTCTAGATAAAGGTTGGGGAAAAGGAATTTACCGACTCAGCTTAGAAGATAGAAAAGTGGAAGAGTTAAGCGTAGCTGGTTTTAAGGATTATTCTCCGGCTATTTCTTCTCGAGATCAAATAGTCTTTGTTTCGGAGCGGAAAAATAAACAGAGTATCTGGGAAATGAACAAAGATGGCTCTTCTCAAAAGCCACTCATAGAAAAAGATAATCCTCTCAACTGGCCAGCTTTTTCTCCTGATAGCCGATACTTAGCTTATTGCGAGTTAATTGACGGGAAATGGTCTTTAAAGTTATATGATTGTTTAACCCAGAAAGAAGAAAGCTTCGATTTTCCTTTGAATGTAAAACAACCCGTTTTTACTCCCAGTGGGGGAAGAGTGATTTTTGTGGGTGAAGAAAGGGGAAGAGGAGACTTATATTCCCTGGATTTAGTAAACCAGAATTTAACCCGGCTCACCTACGATAACTATCCCAAAGAAAATCCGGCTTCTTCTCCGGATGGAAGATGGGTAGCTTTTTCCGGTGCAGCAGAGGGTAATAACTGGGATATATTTTTACTGGATATGAACAAAGGAACAGTAAACCGCTTCACTTCTTCTTGGAGCAGAGAAACTCATCCTTACTTTTCCTCCTCACCAGTTTACTAATGCAAGGAAACTTG
>JAGPEW010000125.1 GCA_018056825.1 Candidatus Sordicultor aquaticus | reverse complement strand
CCAAAAGACAAAGAGCAAAGAAACAAAAAAGACAAAAACATAAAGACTACCGGAGAATTTATAGTATCCCTCACTGTCTACGACGTAAGATAAAGGCACAATAGATGATAAAGACTAAAAACTATAAGGGGGCTTTGCCCCCTTATAAACCCCGAAAAAACTCAGAAACAAACACAAAAGACAAGAACCACAGAGAAACAACAGCCTACGGCGTAAAGCTAAAAACAAAATAGATAAGAAAAAATCTTAATAATTACGCTGGGGAAAAGACCCCAGCGTAACGGCCTTGAGTTTTTAACTTCTGATGTAATTTACTTTTTTTAAAGTTTTAATATTTTAACCAGTTTTGCGGGATACTATATTCCCACCGAGAATGCAAAATTATAGCTTACCTATGATTTTTTTCTATCTGGAGTCCGGGTCTTCCTCGCCACTTGAGAATCAGGGAGCCGAGAGGTGGAAGAGTAAGATTTAAGGAGAAAGGACGCCCATGGATGGGAATGTTTTCTGTCCACACTCCTCCCCAGTTTCCCATGTTACCACCTCCGTAAATTTCTGAATCAGTATTTATGATTTCCTGATAAAAGCCTTCTTGAGGGACTCCTATCCGGTAATTAGGACGAGGAATGGGAGTGAAATTACAAACAAAAACTAAAAAATCCTGGGGGTCTTTGCTTTTACGGATGAAGGAAATTACCGAGTTATCGGCATCATTACAATCGATCCATTCAAATCCTTGCCAGGAATAGTCCAGCTCAAAGAGAGACTTTTCAGTGGTATAGAGGTGATTTAGGTCTTTTACTAATCTTTGAAGTTGACGATGGGTTTCGTAGCCCAATAGAAACCAATCCAGTTCTATATCGTGATTCCACTCTCGCCACTGTCCAAATTCTGTACCCATGAAAATAAGCTTTTTACCTGGGTAGCCAAGCATGGTGGCAAAGCTCAGCCGCACATTGGCAAACTTCTGCCACCAGTCTCCGGGCATTTTGTCGATAAGATTTTTCTTTCCGTGTACCACCTCATCGTGGGAGATGGGTAAAATAAAATTCTCAGAAAAAGCATAAAGCAGGGGAAAAGTAAGATTTTGATGGTGATATTTGCGATAAATAGGGTCTTTGCTGATATAAGTGAGGAAATCATTCATCCATCCCATATTCCACTTGAAAAGAAATCCCAGCCCCCCCAGATACGGAGGTATTGTTACTCCGGGCCAAGCGGTAGACTCCTCAGCAATAGTGGCAATTCCAGGAAAACGACGGTAGACATTTTCATGTAGATAGCGGAGAAAGTTAATAGCTTCTAAATTTTCTTTCCCTCCATAAGGATTGGGTATCCATTCCCCTTCTTTTCTCCCATAATCAAGATAGAGCATAGAGGCTACTGCATCTACGCGTAAAGCATCGATGTGGTATTCTTTAAACCAATAGAAAGCGTTGGAGATTAAAAAAGTTTTTACCTCATTTCTCCCGTAATTGAAAATGTAACTCCCCCAATGAGGATGTTCTCCTAACCGAGGGTCTAAATGCTCATATAGGGCAGTGCCATCAAACCTTCCTAAACCATGGGCGTCTTTGGGAAAATGAGCAATCACCCAGTCTAAAATCACTCCTATTCCTTCTTGATGACAATAATCGACAAAATATTGGAAGTCTTCTGGAGTGCCAAAGCGGCTGGTAGGAGCAAAATATCCAGTTACCTGATAACCCCAGGAAGCATCCAGAGGATGTTCGGCAATGGGGAGAAGCTCGATATGGGTAAATCCCATTTCTTTGGCGTAAGCAACTAATTGGTGAGCCAAATCTCTATAATTCAAAAAAGTATTTTCTTCCCCTCTTTTCCAGGAACCTAAGTGGACCTCATAAATGCTCCAAGGAGAAGAAAGGAGATTTTGAGATTTTCTTTTCTCCATCCATTCTTCATCTTTCCAGGGGAAAGGGGAGAGATGGTATATAATAGAAGCTGTGGCAGGGCGCAATTCAGAGAAAAAAGCGTAAGGGTCGGCTTTAAGAAGGAGATGCCCCTCTTTAGTTTTGATTTCAAATTTATACTTGGTTCCTTCTTCTACTTGAGGAACAAATATCTCCCATACTCCTGAGCTTCCTAATACTCTCATTTGATGAAGCCGTCCATCCCACTGGTTGAAATCTCCCACTACACTCACTCGGCGAGCATTAGGTGCCCAAACACTAAAATAAACTCCTTTTATCCCCCCTACTTCAAGCACATGCGCTCCTAATCGCTCATAGGCAAAGTGATAAGTGCCTTCGTTAAACAGATGGAGGTCGAATTCCGAAAAAAGAGGAAGAAAAGAATAAGGGTCAGCAGTAACTCTTACCCCTCCTTCCTCTTCTATTTCTAAAAGATAAGCAAAGAAATCTTTCCCCGGGAGAACTAATTCAAAAAAACCTCTTTCTTCTACTTTGTTCATTGGCCAGCTATTCTGGCTATTGTAGCGGTCTATGACTTTTACTTTTTTAGCTGTAGGAATAAAAGCTCTTACGCAAACTCCCTTTTCTTTTTCCCAGGGGTGCATTCCCAAAATAGAAAAAGGGTCATGACAATCGGCATTAATTATAGACTCCATTTTTTCTTTGCTGATGGTAGTATACGAACTACTCACACTTTTACCTCCTTTTGGGCCACGGTACGCCAATATTCATGATTTATTTCCTGCAGTATTTCTGGGTGAACCTGGTAAGGGATAATTATTTTTTTGGGGGGAAGGGACATAGAAAGTTGAGGAAAGGGATAACTTCGGAGTTTCTCATTGTAGGCAAAAACCATCAATCTTTCTAAGTTTACCGTATCTGCTACGTTGTAGGCCAAAAGCGTTTCTAATGCTTCTGGGCAGCCTTCCCGATATTTTTGCCACAGTAGAACTGCAGTATAACCATTCACGTTCCGTAGTTCTCCCCTATCGATGCCTAGGGCTTTTTCACAAGCTTTAAGGCCTCCTCTAAAACCTAAGCTCCGGAGGATAAAACGAAGGTCTAAATGCACCTGGGGAAATTTTATTCCTAAATGCTGCTCTAAAAAAGGAATATCGAAACATTTGCCGTTGAAGGTAACCATCACTTTATATTTCATGATTTCTTCTTTGAACTTGGGTAGATTGATTCCTTGGATGAAAGTCTTTATCTTTGTTCCGTCAAAAGTAGTTATGGCGGTGACATAATCTTGGGAAGAATTTAAACCAGTGGTTTCAATATCTAAAAACACAATATCATTTTGAAAATGAGGGAATAACCTCCAATGATTATAACTATCTAAATGCTCCTTGAAAAAGCGGGCTTCACCTTTTTCCAGTTTTTGAAGGGAGCGATAAAGGAAGGAACGAGCTGAACGAGAAAAAGGAGAAGGGATGATCTTTTCTAAGGCCGGATAGTTTAAGGCTTCTTCCCAAGAAGTGATACCCTCTTTCCAGATTTTCCTCTCTATTTTTTCTCCTACACCAGGAACGTGACAAAAAGTTTGTAAAAGCATATTCTATCCCTCAATTCTTTTTGATGAATGGAAAGGATTCCCGAGGTTTTATTTCTTGGATGGGTATTTCAAACATTATATCCTCTTGTAATGCCTGAAAACGAGAATAGCGAAAAGCACCCAACACTCCTCTTTTACCTAACAAGCGATGAATTTCCGGGTGCAAAAATTCTAAATCTTCTTCTCCCAGTATGGCAGTGGATGATATTCCTCCCTCACTCCACCCTGGCCAAAAATTGATTAAGTTTTCTAATATTTCTCCTCGGTCAGAGAGAACAAAAAGCTCTATTTCTCCACTGTTTTCAAAAAGGCTGGAAATCTTTACCGGATAATAAAAATTCCGGGAGGAGAAAATATAACCTACTGGCTCAATTTTTTCTCGGTTATTTTGGAAGTCTACAATATCTAAAACAAAATAATTAATTTCTCTTTTTAAATAATCGTCAACTAAATTTTGGAGTTTTTCCTTTTGAAAACGAGAAGATA
>JAGPEW010000124.1 GCA_018056825.1 Candidatus Sordicultor aquaticus | reverse complement strand
CTCCTATTATTGCTACTAATCTTTTATATCTTAAAAATTAATAATAGTAATAGGGAGAAAAAAACTATGAATATCAGAGCCTCTACTAAAGAGTTAAAAGAAGTCTTAAGTAAGGTATATCGAGGAGTAGCTTCTCGTCCTTCTCATCCTGCTTTGTCAGGAATATTGCTAGAGGCAGAAAATAACTCATTGAAGTTAACTGCTACTGACTTAGAAATAGGGATTACTTCTCACTCTCCAGCAGAGGTTAAAGAAGAGGGAAGTATAATTCTGCCAGGTAAAATATTACATAATCTAATAAAAAGTTTAAGTAATCAGGAAATAGAAATCCTCTCTTTTCCCGATTATACTGCTGAGATTCGAGGGGAAAAGAGTTATTATAAGTTATCTGGCTTCTCCCCTGAAGACTTTCCTATTTTTCCCCCTCCTTCTACTCCTGAACATTTTTCCGTAACAGGAGGAAAGCTAAAAGAGGGATTATCTAAGGTTTATTTCACTACCTCTAAGGATGAGAGCAATCCTTCTTTAACTGGGGTATTGTTGCACTTAGAAGACGAAAAACTGCATTTGGTAGCCAGTGATGATCGTTTTTTGGGGATATGTACAATAGAAGTGGAAGGAGGAGAAGGAGGAGAAGCTCAATATATCCTTCCTCTACGGACTGTAATAGAAATTATTCGCCTGGCTGAAGAGAGGTTGGATATCTTTCCAAGAAAAGGGGAAATTATTTTTCAGGGAGAGAATATTTCCCTTTTTTCCCGCCTTATAGAGAGAGAATATCCTCACTATCAAAGAGTTATTCCTCAGAGTTTTATAACCCAGATTTTTGTCTCCCGGAGTATGTTTAAAGAGGCTTTAGAAAGGGTGTTACTGGTTAGTTCTCCCGATAGTCCAATAGTAGAATTTTTAATTGGAGGAGGAAAAATAGAACTTTCTTCTTCTGGGGAAGTGGGAATAGCAAAAGAAGAATTAGAAGCTGAAATCCAGGGAGAGGAGTTGAAGGTATTGTTTAATGCCCGATATCTCCTTGAAGCTTTACGAGCTTTTTCTGAGGAAAAAATAATCTGGGAGTTGAGTGGGGAAGGGGGAGCCTCAAGATTGAGTGGGGAAGGGGGAGCCTTACAATATATTTTGATGCCCATAGAGATTAAGGAATAATAATGTATCTGGAAAAGGTGGAGTTGGTCAATTGGAGAAACTTAGAGAGAGTGGAGCTCTCTTTTCCAGAGAAAGTTTTAGTTTTAGTAGGAGATAATGCCCAGGGTAAAACCAATTTTTTAGAAGCTTTGTTTCTTTTGGCTCGGGAGACCTCTCCTCGCCGAGCTAAAGACGAGGAGATGATAAAGTGGGGAGAGAGTTTTTCCTATTTAAAAGCTCAAGTTAGGGAAGAGGGTTCTCGTTTTATTCGGGAAGTAGTGGTGAAAAAAGAGGGGAAAAAAGAGTGGAGAAGAGACGGAAAGAGAGAAACTCGAAAGACACCTCTTCCGATGGTGGGTTATTTTCCTCAAGACCAAGAATTAGTAGGAGGTCCTCCCCAGAAGCGGAGAGATTTCTTAGATGAAGCCATTTCTTTCCTCTCTCCCTCTTATAAAAAGTGGCTCAACGAGTATGAAAAACTCCTGTACCGTCGTAACCTCCTCCTCCGAGAGGGAGCGCAACCAGAGCTTTTAGAGGTTTATGGAGAGAGATTGATTAGCTGTGGAGTAAAAGTGGTAGAGGCTCGTCTACGGTATCTACATCAATTTGTTCCTTATCTGCAAAAATTCTATCAAGAGCTTTCTGGAGAGAATATTCCTCTTCGAATAATTTATCGTTCTTTAGGTTACCGGTGGGAAGAAGGAGTAGAAAAAGGTTTGCGTAAAACTAGAGAGAAAGTGAAAGAAGAAGAAAAAGAAAAAGGAGTAACTCTTTTTGGCCCTCATCGAGATGAGGTGATATTTCTCCTCCAAGATAGGGAAATGCGGGATTTTGCTTCTCAAGGAGAGAAAAAAAAGATGGCTATTTCTTTACGTTTAGCGGAAACCTCAGTAGTTAGGTCTATTTACGGTAAAGATGTGGTAGTATTAGTAGATGACGTTTTTTCGGAACTGGATAAAAAAAGAAGAGCTCTTTTGTGGCAGAAGATTAAGAATGAAAATCAGGTGTTTTTAACCACCACGGAAGGAGAAGAGATAAGAGAATTTAACAATTCTTACCCTTTCTCTTTTTTCCGGATAGAGAGAGGAAAGATTGAAAAAGGGGAATAAATGGAGAAAAAAGAGGTTAAATCTTTTTTTGGTAAGCCTACTCCTTTAGGAGAAGTGTTGGAGAGTTTTTTAAAAAAACAGGGACTTTTTCCCGAAATTCATACTTTTATTTTACTTTCTCGTTTTGGGGAGCTATTTCCCCAAATAGCTCAGTTTTGTCAACCTATTAAATTACGGGAAGGGGTTTTGTATTTAGGAATAGAAGACCCCTTGTGGAGTGAAGAAGTGAAAAAATATATACCGGATATCATCCGGCGTTACGGAGAAGAAGGTTTAGAAATTAAAAAAATTAAAATTCAATGTCATTATTGAGGTGATAGAGTTTTGGGGGAAAAAATGAATCAAGATTACCGAGCTAGCGATATCCAGATTTTAGAAGGGTTGGAAGCAGTTAGAAAACGCCCTAGTATGTATATTGGAAACGTAGGAGTAGAGGGGCTACATCACTTAGTGTTTGAAGTGGTAGATAATAGTATTGATGAAGCGGTGATGGGTTTTTGCCACCGGATTGAGGTAATTCTCCATAGAGATGGAAGCGTGAGAGTTACTGATGATGGGAGAGGTATACCAGTTGAGATACATGAAACAGTGGGGAGGCCGGCGGTAGAAGTGGTTTTAACCCGTCTCCATGCCGGAGGAAAATTTGGAGGAGCAGCTTATCAAATTTCTGGAGGTCTCCACGGGGTAGGAGTATCGGTGGTTAATGCTCTCTCGGAGTGGCTGGAAGTGGAAGTATATCGGGAGGGGAAGATTTGGAGACAGAGATATGAGCGAGGAATTCCTCAAGGAGAGTTGGAGGAAGTAGGAGTTACTGAACGCACTGGAACCATGATTCACTTTAAACCAGATCCGATGATTTTCCCTGATGCTACTTTTCATGGAGATATAATATCTCAGCGACTCAAAGAGCTGGCTTTCTTGAACTCGGGGTTAACTATCGTTTTCCGTGACGAGGTGCAAGAGCAGGAAAAGACTTACCATTTTGAAGGAGGAATTAAAGCTTTAGTTTCTTACCTCAATAGAGGAAAAGAGGTATTACATCCTGAGCCTATCTATTTTGGAGGAGAGAAAGAAGGAATAAAAGTAGAAATAGCTATCCAATACAATGATGGATATCTGGAAAACATCCTCTCTTTTGCTAACAATATTAATACTACTGAAGGTGGAGCCCACGTTACTGGGTTTAAGACTGCTCTCACCCGAGTGATTATTGACTATGGCGAAAAAAGAGGCATTCTCAAAGATGCTGAAGAAACTCCCACTGGAAATGACATCCGAGAAGGATTGTGTGCGGTAATTAATATTTTAATTCCCAATCCCCAGTTTGAGGGACAAACCAAAACCAAGTTGGGTAATCCAGAAGCCCGGAGTTTAACAGAAGAAGTGACTCTTTCTTCTCTTTCTTCTATTTTTGAGGAAAACCCCGATATCGCTCGCCCTGTTGTAGAGAAAGTACTTCAGACTGTTAGAGCTCGCTTAGCTGCTAAGCGAGCTCGGGAATTAGCTCGGAAAAAGGATAGCTTAGATTCTATCTCTCTTCCTGGAAAATTGGCTGATTGCACCGAGAAAAATTCGGAAGTAGCAGAAATTTTTATCGTAGAGGGTGATTCAGCAGGAGGTTCAGCTAAACAAGGCCGAGACCGGAGGTTTCAAGCTATTTTGCCTCTCCGGGGTAAAATTCTAAATGTAGAAAAAGCCAATATTCACCGTATTCTCTCTAACCAAGAAATCAGAAAT
>JAGPEW010000123.1 GCA_018056825.1 Candidatus Sordicultor aquaticus | reverse complement strand
AAATCATCAATTTTATTCCCCATTTCTTCTATCTCTTCAGGAAGAAAACCCTCTCGAGCATCACCACTTTCTAAAGCTAAAAAAAGAGGCAAGACCTTATCTTTCTTTTGTGCCTCCTCATTAAGTGTTTCTACCATTTCCCAGTGAGAAACAAAAGGTGTTATCCCCTCCGCTACGATTTCTCCTACCTCTTCTTTCATAGGGAGACGAATAAGCAAAAGCCGTACTCCCGGAGGTAAAAGCTTTTTAGTTTTAAGCAAATTCTCTAAATTAGAATCAGCAAAACTTTTTATCCCCAAGTGATAAAAAAGAGAAACGAGGGGAACATCAGCCAAAAAACCTTTAGTAACTACTACCGGATGTAAATGCCAGCTATTACACTTTTGGAGAATGACCGTAGCATTCCTCTCTACCACCCCTAAGTCAATCTCCAAAAGAGGATAAGCACTCAAAGCCACTTCGGATCCTTTCTTCTTCCCACGTTCTTGAGTAATAATCAACTAGTGAGAAAATAAGAGGAAGCCTCCGGAAGGAGGCTTAAAGAATTTAGCGTTTAGAGAACTGGAAGCGAGCGCGAGCCCCTCTCTGCCCGTATTTCTTGCGCTCTTTCATTCGAGGGTCACGAGTGAGCAACCCTGCCTTCTTTAGAGTTGGTCGTAAGTTTTCATCCACTAATATTAAAGAACGGGCAATGCCATGAGCTAAAGCTCCTGCCTGACCACTTAATCCTCCTCCTCTAACTTCAGCTTCCACATCGAAACGGGCTTCACTTCCAGTTAAAGCTAGGGGTCTTTGTAATAATATCTGCCACACCGGTAAGGGGAAATAATCACGAAAATCACAGCCATTTACTACTATTTTTCCGCTCCCTAAGGTGAGCCACACTTTAGCTATTGAGGTTTTTCTTCTACCAGTAGCGTAATATTTAGGATTTACTGCCACTTCATTCACTCCTTATCTTCCAATGGAATAGGATTTTGAGCCTGATGAGGATGAGAAGGACCAGAATAAATTTTAAGTTTGCGAATCATTTTCCTTCCCAGACGATGATGAGGAATCATACCCCATACTGCTCGACGGATAACTTCCTCTGGTCGACGAGCCAAAAGAGAGCCCAGGGTCTCTGACTTAAACCCTGCTGGATAACCTGTATGCCAGCGGTACAATTTCTGCTCTCTTTTTTTCCCCGTTACCTTTATTTTTTCAGCATTAACCACTATCACAAAATCTCCCACATCCATAAAGGGAGTATAGATACTTTTGTGTTTACCTATTAAAACCTGAGCAATCTGGGAAGCTAATCTCCCCAAAGTTTTGCCTTCGGCATCTACCACATACCATTTCTTTTCTATTTCTTCTTCTCTGGGAACATAAGTTCTAGTTGACATCTTAACTTCCTCCGTATTTTCGAAAAATCAAAGAACCACTGGCATTTTAAATTAAATCTTAAGGAATTGTCAATACATAGAGAGGTTATTTGAAAAATAGCTCTCTATACCCAGTAATTATACTCGGCTACATTATTGTTTTTTTGCTGGTAAAGGAATTTTCTAAGCCTTTCCAGAATCATATTTCATAAGAGAATTTACAGCCTATAACTGAGGCCATTGGACACTCTACAAATAGCTAAATGTACTTATTATCGAGCAAAAGCTAGAGCTACGATATAATCGATATAAATTTAAGAAAACCATTTTTAGAATTTTATAAACTTATTGATAAAATTTTCTAAATCTTGAGGAAGAGAAGCAGCAAAAGAAACCCATTTTCCTGAAGGATGATAAAAAGAAAGGGTAAAAGCGTGCAAGCCTTGGCGAGAGAGAAATCCGTTTCTTATTTTACTTCCATAAACAGTATCTCCCACTATAGGATACCCTTGAGAAGCGAGATGAACTCTGATTTGATGAGTCCTCCCCGTTTTAGGTCTTACTAGTAACAAGGAAAATTCTTCCCCTTTTCCCACTACCTCAATCTCGGTGTGAGCTATCTTCCCTCCTCTTTCTTTCACTTCCACCCGGCAAGGATGATGAATATTTCTCCCCAAGGGAAGGTCGATAGTTTCTTCTCCTTCCCATACTCCCTCTACCACAGCTAAATATTCTTTCTGTACCCGACGAGCTTTAAATTCCCCTATCAGGTGGAGATAGGCTCTATCAGATTTAGCTATTACCATTACTCCAGAAGTATCTCTATCCAAACGATGAACAATCCCCGGACGCAGAGGAAAACCATATTGAGAAAAAGAAATTTGATAATAAAAGAGAGCATTTACTAAAGTGCCTTTTCCCCAAGAAGAAGAAGGATGGACTGCATATCCGACTCTTTTATTTACCACTAAAATATCCACATCTTCATAAATTATATCTAAAGGTAAGAATTGAGGAGGAGGATGAGAAATATCTTCCACTGGCCAGTCAATTTCCAATATATCTCCGGGATGAACTTCTTTACTAGCCTTAGTGATAGTTTCCGTGTTCAGTTTTATCTTCCCTTCCTTAATCACCTTGATAATTAAAGAGCGGGAAATTTCTGGGAAATGGCGATGTAACCAAACATCTACCCGACAAAAAGCTGGTTCATAAACTTTAATTTTCTCTTTCTTCATCCCACCAGAAACTTAAGAGAATTAAAGCAGTTCCCACAATGATAAAAACATCAGCTAAATTAAAAGTAGCCCAAAAAGAAGGTTCTATAAAGTCTACTACATACCCAAAGCGCCAGCGATCTAAAATGTTACCCCAGGCACCGGCTAAAAAAATAGAAATCCCTCTAATGTAGGTAATCTTACTAAAAATCAAAAGAAGAATCACAGTTATGAAAATAGTAATTAAAGTTAGTCCTTCCTTGCCCATTATTCTCCAACCAAAAGCACTACCAAAATTGTAACGGAGAGTTAGAGTAAAAATCCCCGGAATGAGAATAATAGAACTTTCAGCTAAATTTTTTAAAGCCCATTGCTTAGTCAATTGGTCTATGATTAAAGTCAAAGCTAAAATGGAAAAAAAACCAAACCATCTCCACTTTCTTTTCCCCAATTGAGAGTTCATGATTTTCTAAGTCTATTATCCTTCTGAAAATCCTGGATAGAAAAACGAGCTATTTCCCCACCCTCTTCCTTTTCTTCCTTTCCTCCTTCTTCTAAAGCTTTAGTATCCCAGTCTTTTCCCTCCCACTCTAAGCTATCCATAAAGGTCTGTAGTAACGACCTAAAGCGAATCTGAAAAAGACGATATTGTTCCAAAAGAGCTTGGTATCCTTTCTCGATTCCTTTTTTTCTCTCTAGAGCTTCTTCTACAATTTTCTGCCCCCTGATTTCTGCTTCTTTTAAAACCACCTGCGATTCCCTTTTAGCCAATTCTCTTTCTACTTGTATTTGCTTTTCCCACTCTTCTATTTGAGCTTCCAGTTTAGATAGCTTTTCTTCTCTTTCTCCCAGTCTCTTTTTCAGTTCTCGGTTATCTTGAAGAATTTTCTCTCTTTCTATCATCATACTCTCTATTTGAGAAGCTAATTCTTCCAAAAATTCTCGCACCTCTTCTTCACTATAACCGCGAAAAGAGCGATTGAAATCTATTTCTCTTATATCCTCTGATTTCCACCAATTCATTTTCTCTCCTCCTCACCGCTTATATTCTTAGCCCGTTTATAAGCTTCCTCCACCCCTTCCATCACCAATCCCCTAAAAGCTCCCTCTTCCAACTTTTTTATTCCCGCAATGGTAGTTCCCCCTGGAGAAGCTACCCAATTTTTTAACTGAGCAGGATGCATACCCCGAATTTTTAAAAGAGAAGCTACGCCCAATACTGTCTGGGTGGCTATTTTCAAACTTTTCTCCCAGGGAATCCCTATTTTAACTCCTCCATCAGCTAACGCCTCTATGAAAAGGGATATAAATCCTGGACCACTACCACTAAGAGCAGTAAAAAGGTCTAAATCTTTTTCTTCGGCTTCAAAAACCCATCCCAGAGAAGAAAAAAGGAAAAGAAGATCTTCTCGCTCTTCAGCTTTCAA
>JAGPEW010000122.1 GCA_018056825.1 Candidatus Sordicultor aquaticus | reverse complement strand
TAAAATGGAAAAACTTCGAATAACACTTGCTCAGCTAAACGCCACGCTGGGAGATTTTAAAGGTAATCTAAAAAAAGCAAAGGTAGCTGTGGAAATAGCTGAGCAAAGAGAAAGTGACCTGGTTTTGCTTCCTGAACTTTTTCTACCAGGTTATCCACCGGAAGACCTCATGCTTAAGATATCCTTTCTAAAAGAAAACCGGACTTCACTGGAAGAACTCGCTCTTTTTACCGAAGGAAAAGAAGTTGTAACAGTAGCTGGATTTATCGACTGCGAAGAAGATGCTTACAATTCTGCAGCAATCATCAAAAATGGAAAAATCCTGGATATCTATCGAAAAATGTCACTTCCCAACTACGGCGTTTTTGATGAACGCAGGTACTTTAGAACCGGCAAAGAGATGGTAATCCTGAAAATGGGAGAGGTAAAGATAGGCATCACCATATGTGAAGACATCTGGAATCCAGTGGAACCCCTGGCTTCTCTCGGTTTGGGCTGTGGTATTCATTTAGTGGTAAACATCTCTGCTTCTCCTTATAATATTGGTAAGCCTTTACTCCGGGAAAAGTATCTCTCTATGAAATCTTATGATTACCATGTAGCCATTGCTTACTGCAATATGATTGGAGGCCAGGACGAACTGCTGTTTGACGGAGCCAGCATAATAAGTGATGCTAACGGAAAAATCTTACTGGAGGGTAGACTTTTTGAAGAAGAAATAATTACTGAAGATATCGACCTGGATAAAAATCTTAGGGTAAATCTTTTGGACCCCAGACGAAGGTATATATCCACTCAGAACCTACCTTTTAGAATTCTGGAGTTAGCTCCTCCCCAACCCAAAAAAGATAAATATCCAGAAAAGCCCTATAATCTTCCCGAAAGAGAGGAAGAAATATTTAAAGCACTGATCACCGGGGTGAGAGACTACGTAAGAAAAAATGGGTTTAAGAAAGTAGTGGTCGGCCTGAGTGGGGGTATGGATTCTTCTTTAGTGGCTGTCATAGCTTCGGAAGCTCTGGGGAATGAAAATGTGAAGGGGGTTTTGATGCCCTCTCTGTATACCTCAAAAGAAAGTGTAGAAGATGCTCTCAATCTCGCCCAAAAATTGAGAATAGAAACTTTAACCATCCCAATAAACGAGGTATTCAATTCTTACCTTGAAGCTCTTAATCAACCTTTCCAGGGAACCGCTGCTGACATTACCGAAGAAAACATACAAGCCAGAATTAGAGGAAACTATCTTATGGCTTTATCCAATAAGTTTGGATGGCTGGTGCTTACCACTGGTAACAAAAGTGAAATGGCCACGGGTTACGCAACACTCTACGGAGATATGGCAGGAGGATTAGCCGTAATAAAAGACGTTTACAAGACTGACGTTTACCGTATAGGAAGATGGTACAATCGAAGAAAGGAAGAAGAGATCATTCCTGAAAGAGTGTTTAAAAAAGCACCTTCAGCAGAATTGAAGCCCGGTCAAACCGATCAGGAAAAACTGCCACCTTATGAAGACCTTGATGAAATACTAAAATACTACATAGAAGAAAACCTTGACCCTGAAGAAATCAGGGATAAGGGTTTCGATAAAGATATGGTTCTACAAGTTATCGATATGATCAGAAAAAATGAGTATAAAAGAAGGCAGTCTCCTGTAGGTATAAAAATATCAACCCGTGCTTTTGGAAAAGATTGGAGAATGCCTATAACCAACTGGTTTACAGAGCCTGCTTCCAATAGTTTTGGTGCCTTTAGTTCAAAAATCAGCAGAAAGCGTCAAAGTTAGGGAAACATAGCAATTGGAGGAAACTTATTGTCGGAGCAGAAAAAAAGCTGAGAATCACCGGGTAATTATACCCGGTGATTCTCCAAACACCTTGCTCCTAGACGGTTAAAAATATCCCTCGCTATTTTAAGCCCCAAAATCGCTCAAGAAAGAGAGAAATCTTTTAGAAATTTCTCCATCCCTATTTTAGAATTAGTAGCCAGAATAGAACGGCTCTCAACGCTCCACTCCTTATTTTTTAAATCTCTGATTTTTCCTCCTGCCTCTTCTACTAAACATATCGCTGCTGCTATATCATAAAAAGATAATCCTAACTGGAGATATCCCTCTAAGCGGCCACAAGCCACATAAGCCACTCCCAAAGCAGCGCTTCCTAAAGAGCGCAGAGCCTGACATTCAGAAAGAATCTGGGCATAAATAGGCTCCATAATTTGCCACTTGGCACCTCGATGGGGGAAACCTGTTCCCACAATGGCGCGATACATCTCTTTTATCTCTGAAACTTGAATTCTTTCTCCATTCAAGAAAGCTCCCTCTCCTTTTTCTGCCCAGAAAGTTTCTCTCAAACGGGGAAACTCTAAAACTCCTATTATTGGTTTTCCTTCTTTAAGGTAAGCGATAGAAATACCATATAGGGGTAAGTTATGAATGTAGTTACTAGTACCATCTATAGGGTCAATTACCCAGGTAGAAGAAAAATCTTCCAAGGGATAGCCACTTTCTTCCCCCCAGAAAAGGTCTTGAGTAAAACGAGAAGATAACTCCTTAATTATCATCTTCTGAGCTTCCTTATCCACTTCAGTAACCACATCAATGGGGCTACTTTTTTCTGTGATTTCCCGAATAGAGTTCTGATGAGCCATTACAAACTTTCCTACTTTTTGAGCTACTTCTAAGGCAACCGAAAGGCGAGAAGTCACTTTTAATCTCCCATATAAGTCCCCAAAGAACGAGCTACGTCTAAAAGAGGTGAATCAAGAGGCACGGTTTTCAAGTTACAAATAGCTGCTTCCATAGGTAAAGGAACAATTTCTTCTCCTTGAAGAGCCGGGAAATAACCATATTTTCCCTCTGCTATTAAATCTACAGCTCTAGTTCCAAAGCGAGTAGCTAAAATTCGATCAAAAGCTGTAGGAGAGCCTCCTCTTTGCAGATGCCCCAATACTACTGTTCTTGTTTCTAAACCGGTTTTTCTCTCTATCTCCTGCCCCACTTCGTAGCCGATACCTCCTAAGCGAATCCGGTCGTGGCTTTCTTCTACTATCTTTTGAACCACCATTTCTCCCCCTTTAGGATGAGCTCCTTCTGCTACTATCACAATACTAAACCTTTTCCCAGCTTCTACTCTTTTCAAAATGAATTCACAAACCTTGTCCATATCGAAAGGAATTTCGGGGATAAGAATAACATCTCCTCCTCCTGCTATTCCTCCATAAAGAGCAATCCATCCCGCGTATCTTCCCATCACCTCCACTACCATAACTCGGTGGTGAGACTGAGCAGTAGTGTGCAGACGGTCTACAGCATCAGTAACCACTGCCACAGCTGAATCGAAGCCAAAAGTTAAATCAGTTCCTCCCAAATCATTATCAATAGTTTTGGGAACTCCTACTACGTTCAAACCTCTTTCTAGAAACTTTTGAGAAACACTAAAAGTGCCATCGCCACCAATCGTAATCAGGGCTTGAATATCCATTTGATGATAATTATCAACTACTTTCTGAGAAAAATCACGGAAAACTAATTTTCCTTCTTCCCGAACCGGATAATGGAAAGGGTCTGCTATGTTAGAAGTCCCTAAAATAGTTCCCCCCAGAGGCATTATTCCTGAAACATCATTGTATTCTAATATTTTCCATTTTCCTTCTACCATTCCCTCAAAACCATCTAATACTCCTATGACTTCCCAGCCATAGCGAAGGATAGCTCTTTTCACTACAGCGTGGATAACTGCATTGATGCCTGGACAATCTCCTCCCCCGCTTAAAACTCCTATTCGTCTAACTTTCACTATTTCTCCTCCTCATTGCCAACTGAGGTATTTATTAAATTCTAAATAAAATTATACTATATATGGTTCTAACAGTTGCTTAGCCAGTAAAATACCTCGCAATTTGCTCTCCTGGTCTTTTTCAAAGCTTCTATCTTCATGTTCGATACTCACCACATAGTTGTAGCCCACTTCATAAAGAGCGGTAATGAAAGAATTCCAATCAATATCTCCTGTTC
>JAGPEW010000121.1 GCA_018056825.1 Candidatus Sordicultor aquaticus | reverse complement strand
AACATTTACTCCTTCCCAGATCATCTGCCCGTAAGCTGCTACTCCTCCAGTAATTTCCAGGTTAGCTCCAATTTTCACCGTTTCTTGAGCTAACGCTATTCCAGAAACACTTAAGACTAAAAGAAAAGCCATTAATAAACTGACTAACTTCTTCAATCTAAAACCCCCCTTTCAAGATTTAGTTAAAAACTTGCCATAAAACTATCACTGCATTGCCTCCTTGTCAAGAACATCCTAACTATTCCTCCACTAAAGTTAACCGCAAAACTCATTATCCCGTTTACCTCAACGAGGGAATCAAATTCAATACTTTTTCCATAAAAAGACTCCCTATTGCGAATTAGAAATATTGAGTTTAATTTTTACCGTGATAAAATTATGTAAATTTCTCAGGCTTATAGAAGTAAATGATTGGCACCAGAGAGGAAAATAAAATTTGATGCTTTTTCTTTTTCATTTCTTAGCTGATTTTTTTGCTTCTTTTCCTTCACCGCTTAGTCCCTATTTTATAGAGTTATACAAAGTAGATTCTCGAACTATAGCCATGTTCATTGCTACCCTCTCTCTTTTGGGTTCTCTCAGCCAGCTTTTCTTTGCTACCCGACTTTTATTTCATAAACCGGAGATACAGTTTTATATTTCCCTTTCCTGTTTAATGCTACCCTGGCTCTTTATCCCTTTTTCTTCTCACATCTATACCCTGTTTTTTATCCTTATAGTATCCTTTTTAGCCAATGCTTCCTTTCATCCGTTAGGAGCAGCTCTCTCTGGTGAGCTCGGGCCTCAAGGAGTAACTTTCTTTGTTTCTGGAGGTATTGTCGGAGGCGCCCTGGGCCCTATTTTCATCACTTTGCTGATAAGTAATGTGGGTGTCTCCGGAATAGCACTGCTAACTTTAGGGCTCTGGATATGCTGGACTGTTTTGTTTCTGAGGAAAAGGGATTACCATATACCTTCTTTTACCCCTCCAGAAAATTTCTCTCTCCAATGTTTTCCTCCTTTGTTACCTATTTTGGTAATGGTGAGCGTTCGTACCTTTTTTACTGATATTTTCCATACCTTTGTACCCATCTACTTAAGTTTGCAAGGATATAGTTTAGTAGTGGGAGGAACCTTTCTCTCCGGAGGAGTAATGTCCGGACTTTTAGCTAACTCAGTAGGAACCAGAATGAGAATACGGTTCGATAATCGGCTGGTAAACCTAATCTCTTTCGGGGGATTAGGTGTTTCCATTTTAGCTTTCACCTGGACAAAGGGGATAATTCCCTTAACCATTTTTTATCTCTTAGCCGATTTTTGCTCTTTTTTGAGCATGAGTACCAATGTTTGCGAAGCTCAAGATTTGCTCCCTCAGTATCGTGCTCTTGCTTCTTCGGTAGCCATGGGTTTATCATGGGCTTTTGGACATTTTCTGCACCTCCTTTACTCCTCCCTACTGGGTAGGGAGGTAATCCTAGTGCTTCAGAGTGCTGGTCTCTTTTCTATAGGAGTAGTTATTCTTCTTCTCCTTTTCCCTTCTTTTTTCCAGAGAAAAGCCTATGAGGTGGAGGGCAATTGAAAATATTATATAACTGGCCCAAAAAGGTCTTCAATAACTCTTTTATATTCCTGAGTATTGCTTTTGCCTCTAATTTTGTGGTTAATTTGACTTCGGTTTTATTTTCCATCTTTGCTACGGATATGGGATTTTCAACTTCAGAAACTGGCTTAGCTATATCCGCTCTCACTGCTGGAGCCTTAGTAGGTGGTCCTCTGTGGGGAAGATTAGTTGATAAATTCGGGAAAAGAAAAGTAGCTCTTTTAATCAGCCTTTTAGGGCAAGCTCTTTTTTGTTCCTTTACTCCTTTAGCCCACCACCTCTTAAGTTTAGTGATAGTACGGTTTTTATTTGGATTTTTTATGGTGGCTCAGGCTCTAATACTTAACGAGTTAATAGTCAAAATAGAAGAAGAAAGAAGAAGAAGCCGAGAAATATCCAACACCAACATCGCAAGGGGAGTAGGTTATTCCCTGGGCTGTCTCTGCAGTGGATTTTTAGGAGATCTCCACCCTAATTTTAGCTTTTATTTAGGAAGTTTGGTTGCTATTTTAGTTTTCTTTATTACTTTCTACCTCCAGGAAGAACCTGGAAAAGTTGCCCCTTTACCTCAAGCTAAAAATCATACTAAACATTGGATTTTGCAAAAAGGAATTGCACCTTTTTACTTTTCTATTTTTCTCCGCTCTACTGCAGTAAATGGACTTTCCTATTTTTTACCTCTTTTCTGGAAAAATATGGGTCAAACAACTGCTTTAATTGGTTTAGTGCTGGCTATTTCCAACTTAGCTCAATTATTCTTCTTCCCCTTAAGTGGAAAAATCAGTTGCCGCTCGGATTTAATGGCTTTTCGGTCTGCCCGTTTTGGGTTTTTATTAACTACTATTCCCTTTCTTATCGCTCCCTTTTCTTACCGGGGAGCATTGATTTTCCTTCCCCAGTGTATTTTGAGTATCAGCTGGGCATTTTTTTATATTGGAGCTACTCTCGCCCTTCGTTCTTTCACTCCTTTACAAAGACAAGGAGAAGCCTTAGGATGGGTAGAAACATCTCTTAATTTCGGCGGTATAGTAGGTCCTAATCTTTTCGCTTTTTCCCTTTCTTCTTTTAATAATAACTTTCCACCTGCTTTCTTGTCTCTTTCTTTTTTACCCCTTATAGCTTTCTTCATTTTTAGGAGAAATGAAGAAAGATTCATATCTCGAAACTAAGAAGAGGAAACCAGAGCTGATTTTACTTTCACCCCTGGTATACTTCCTAACCTGCCGGTTAAAGCTCCTAGTTCGTCTGTACTACCATCTACAATTAAAGCAATTACTGATATATTTCTCTCCCGATAAGGTATACCCATCCTCCCGACAATTAGCTCTCCAAACTCTCCTAAGATTTCATTCACCTTCTCAGCTTGCTTTTCTCGGTTGGTAACTACTATTCCCACTACTCCTACTCTATTCTCTGCCATATAGAACTCCCAATTTTTTATTAATTATTCTTAAATCTTTTTCTACTTCCACATAAGTTCTAAACCATTTTTCTAAACTTCTTTGATTTTCCTCTTGAGGTTCAAACGTTTCCTTAACCCGGAAAGTTTTTTGAAAAGCTTCTTCAAAATCTTTATAGACTCCAGCACCTAAACCAGCCAAAAGAGCGGCACCGCGGCAACTTCCTTCTCTATCCTGGGGAACAAAGATGTTTTTGTTCAAGGTAGTAGATTTTAACCTCATCCATATTTTATTTTGAGTTCCGCCTCCTACGTTAACCGCTTCTTTTACTCTAAATCCCAACTTTTCCTCCATTTTTTCCCAGATATTTCGATATTCAAAACACAAGCCTAAAATAAGACCGAAGATCAAATCTTCTCTTCCTGTGTTTCCTGTGAGATTTAAAAATGCTCCTCTCGCTCCCTCATAATCTCCTCCTAAAAGATAAGGGAAAAAAATAGGAATATGAGAAGAAAGAGAAAATGAGCAATTCTCCAAGAAACTGTAGTCTTCTTTTAGTAATTTTAATACCCAATCAACGCTGTATCCTCCACTATAAATCCCATTCATAGCATAATAATAAGGATAAGCTACGTGATGTCCCCAGGAAAAAGGTTTTTCTTCCCCTTCTATAGAAAGAGAGGGTAAGCTTTCCAGTGCCATAGTTAGAGATTCAGTAGTCCCGGTAGAGATTAAAGCTCTTCCTTTCTTGTATACCCCCACTGAAAGAGCAGCACAGAGATGGTCATGCCCTCCAGTTACTACCAGCGTATCAGGGGACAAACCACACTCTCTTGCTACTTCCTCTCTCACTGGTCCTAAAACTCTCCCTGAGGGATAAAGAGGTGCCATGTTTTTCGCTGATAATCCCACTCGCTCTAACATTTCTTCCCACCAGCACCTCTCTCTTTGGCGAAAAAGCATAGTACGAGAAGCCAAAGAATAATCAAAAGAAGGAATCCCACTAAAGTAAAAGAGAATAAAACCAGACATAGAGG
>JAGPEW010000120.1 GCA_018056825.1 Candidatus Sordicultor aquaticus | reverse complement strand
GGGGGAGAAGAAGCAGCCCCTGTAGGCCACTAATTCCCTACCTATTTACCAAAGATTCTTCCTCTTCTATCTGGAGTGGTTCCTCGGAACGATTTTCTTTTTCTTCCCATCTTTTTCTTACCGTAGTGGGAGTCCATTTACCGCAACGACTGCCCCACAGGGCTTTAATGTCCTCTTCTTCCCTTAAAATTACTATCTCACAAGCGTTAGGACAATCTTCACAATTGAAACTCCGACTTTCAAACTGGCGACTTATTACTTCAAATCCAGAGAAAGCTGTTTTTTCTGGAGCATATTCTAAAGCTAAAATAGCTGCTCCCCAGGCTCCCATTACTCCATGTTCAGGAGGAACGATGATTTTCTTTTTGCCCTGGAAGAAGTCTCGAAAAGCTTGGACGATTCCTTCATTAGCAGCTACTCCTCCTTGAAAAACGATGGGGTCTTCTATAGTTTTTCCGGTGGCTAAATTATTGATGAAATTTCGCACCAGAGCTTCGCAAAGTCCCTTAACAATTTCTGGTTTGCCAAAACCCAGTTGTTGTTTGTGAATCATATCTGATTCAGCAAAAACTGTGCATCTTCCAGCAATACGCACTGCCTGTTCAGCTCGGAGAGCTAATTTTCCAAATTCCTCGATAGGAACATTGAGGCGCACTGCTTGATGCTCTAAAAAAGAACCTGTTCCGGCTGCGCAAACAGTATTCATAGCAAAGTCTTCTACCACTCCATCTCGAATGATAATTAATTTGCTGTCCTGTCCTCCAATTTCAAAGACGGTACGTACTTCAGGTACTCGAGTAATGGCTGCTATGGCATGAGCAGTAATTTCATTTTTTATTATATCTGCCCCCACCACTATTCCCGCTAAATGCCGAGCACTACCGGTACTACCTACTCCTTTTATTTCTCCATCACTGGGAAAGTGCCTTTCTATATAGCGCAAACCTTCTTTTAGCGCTTCAATAGGATCACCACTCGTGCGCAGGTAACAACTGGCTAAGATATTTTTTTCTTTATCCATAAGCACAAACTTAGTGGTTACTGAACCTACGTCCACCCCTAAATAAAGGTCCATTTAACTAACCTCCAGCTTTCTTTTCTTCAATTTTTTCCTTCTTTCTAAAACGTCTACAACGCTTCCACTCTGGTAAGTAATCCCGCCTCTCCAGAGTGTTCGTCTATGGCTAAATGAAGAATGGGTAAATCATAATCTTTACTCACTGTAGTGAGTATGCTTTTGGCTACTACTTCAGGCATACAAGTAAAAGGATAAAGATGGACAACTCCATCAAAACCCTGCTGAGCATAACGGATAGTACTTCCTACTGTATCAATCCCTTCTCCTCCTACAAATCTCTTTAAGTAAGGTTTAGCTAACTTCCAAGCTTCTAATTTTTCCTGAGAGCGAGTAAAAGGTAAAGTGTGCAAAACATACTCTACTGTGGAAACAGAGTTATGCACGTATGCACCTAAATCACCTAATATTTTTTCTACATTGAAATTTATTTTAGTTTCTTGAGCTATATAGATTTCTCCCACAATTCCTACTTTTATAAGGTCTTTGATTTCTTTCCGTTCTAAATTATTTAGCTTCTTCATGGTTCCTTCTTTAATGGCTTGGAAACTCTCTTCACTGTTTACCTGGCGCAGTTGCTCCAGTGCTCCTTCTACTATTTCATCCAATTTTTGTCGGTCTTTTACCTGAGCCCGTAAGGCTCTTCTTTCTGTTTCTAATTCTTCACTAAAGCGCAAAATTTTCCAGGCTAAGCTGGCTACTTTAATAACCCGGGAAGAAAGAACTCGTCCTCCAGCCATAGTTTGTAGGGCTCTTATAAAAGGACGTATACCATAGCGAGGGTGGTCTAATAGAACGAAATTAACATCATAGCCCAGATCTTCTAAAATTATACGCTGAATTTGCCCATAGTAACCAAAGCGGCAAGGCCCTACTCCTCCGGCCATAAAAATGGTATCAGCTCCCAACTCAATCCCTTCTATAAAATTAGCCAAAGTAACCTTAAGGGGAAAACAAGCATTTTGAGGAGCTAATTTTACCCCAATTTCGATGGTTTTTTGAGTAATAGGAGGAGGGGCTATAATCTCTACTCCCAAAGTGGGGTAGAGAACTCCTAAAGCGATGTCAAGATGAAGCAAATGAGGAAACGTGGCTTTCAATGTTCTTATACCTCCACTCCATCATATCTACGAAAGCTTCTAAACGAGTAACTAAACCTGCTTCTCCCGTGTGTTCATCAATTTCTAAACGTAAATAAGGAAGAGACTCCTTTTCTCTTTTGAGAAGACGCTCGATTAGCTCTCCCACTAAAGAATCTGGTCCACATTCAAAAGAAACTAGGTGGATAAACCCTCTAACCTCTGGCTTTCTCTCTTTAAGATGATATAGAGTAGTACCGATGATCTCGTTAGAAATAGTCCAGAAACTGGGTTTGGGTATAGTAGAGAGATAATGTCTTTTCTTTTCTTCATTTACCATATCGGGAGTAATGACCGAATAATTGAGGTCATTGACTTTTTTGGCAATATTCATATTTATATAACTATCACTTAAAAGATAAGTATGACCCAGAAGCACAATTTTCCCTTCTCGGGAAGGAAGGGAATTTTTGTGGTCAATCAAGTCTTCAGGAAGCATACCGTTTTTAAGGTTAGCTTGATAATCTTTCTGAGCTTTTTCTGCTAATTTTAGAGCTTTCATAATCTTGCTTTCTTTAGTAGTAAAATGTTTACCAATGTTTAAAAAACCTTTTTGCCAACCTCGCATTCCCTCCTCCCGCATATTAATTTCATCATCGATTATCCTTTCTTCTGGAATACTGAAAAGGTTACGAGCTAAGTCGGGAAGAGCTAATATTTTAGGACAGTTATATTCCTTCCTATGGAAGCTAACTACTCGCGGGATAAACAGTAGATCTACCCGGTCCTTAAGATAGAGAACGTGCCCTAAAAATACTTTGGCCGGGAAACAAATTTCCTCCACTGCGTAAGTTAAACCTTGCTGAATTATGTTTTTGTTGGTGGGAGGAGAAGTTACTACTTCTGCTCCTAATTCTTCTAAAAAAGTTTTCCAGAGAGCATAGAAACGATAAAATAAAAGGCCTCGCGGAATTCCTACCTTCATTTTTTCACCTACTTTAAGAACATTCGGGTTTTATTATACAACTTCAACCCAGAAAAACAAAAAAATTTCCCTTAAATTCCCAAAATGCTTAGTTTTTAAACTCAGAAGTTTCGTCTCAGTTAATATTTCTTCTTAAAAATTCTTAATTGAATTATAACAGCATTGTAAACCATCAACTTAAGTATTTTACCATTCTAATCCATATTCCTTTTTGCTCTCTTTTTTGAAATCCATTATGAAGGTAAAAATCCTGAGCTTTATAGTTTTTTTCTCCCACCCATAATTCTATTTTTTTTCTTCCTCGAGAAAGAGCAATTTGAGTTGCTTCTTCTATCAATTTTTTTCCTATTCCTTTCCCTTGAAATTGTGGGTCTACCACAATTTCATGAATTTCCGCCACTCGCTCTTTCTCTGATATCCAGTTAGTATGTATTCCTAAAAATCCTATCGGTTTATCTCCTTCAAAAGCTACCAAAAAATTCTCTGGGTCTCCATTCCATAACCAATGAAGATAAGCTGCTATTTTCCAACGGTTGCTATCTCCATATTCAGGGAGACCCTCATAAGCCCGCTGGTAAATGGAAATAAGTTCAGGGATTAATTCTTTGAATTGATGATAACTCAGATTCTTCTCAATTGTCATTTCTATCAACTAACTACCCTTCCTCCCCAAATTAAGAATGAATTTTTCTCTGTTATCTTTTATCGATTAATTATAGTTAACCGCAAAACTAATTATAATTACTATGAGGGGAAAATATCCCCCTCATAACCCCCTTCAAAAAATTAAAAGAAAAACAGAAATTACTGAGGGATAAAAAATCCCTTAAAGGGGAGCACCCCTTTATAATCCCCCAAAAAGACAAAGAACAAAGAAACAAAAAATAAAAGCAAAAGACTACTGGATAAGCTTATAG
>JAGPEW010000119.1 GCA_018056825.1 Candidatus Sordicultor aquaticus | reverse complement strand
TGAAAAGTTAAACGAGCTGGACCTACAGGATGTTTCTCCTACTTCTCATCTTTCCTGGAGTGAACCTCCTTTCTTCTCTGATGAGCCCCAAGAGGGTGAAGGGGGCGAAGAAGTATTGAAAAGAGCGCCATGGGTGGTAAATGGTTACTTTGTAGTGCCTCGAATAGTGGACAAAGGAGAAGGAAAATGAACATAGAAGAGTTTAGAGGTTTTACCATTGGAGATTACCATCGTCTTTTTAAAGAGAAGAAACTTTCTCCTCTAGAATTGGTTAACCTCTTTTTAGAAAGAATAAAAGAAAAAGATAATAAAATTCATGCTTTTTTGTTCTTGAATGAGGAAAAAGCAAAAGATGAGGCACAAAAAAAAGCTGAAAACTTACCTGATGAGTTACCACCTCTTTGGGGACTTCCGGTAGCTATTAAAGATAATATCTGCACCCGAGACATACCCACTACTTGTGGTTCTAAAATACTGGAAAACTTTGTTCCCCCTTATGATGCTACTGTAGTGAAAAGGCTTAAAAAAGCTGGAGCTATAATCTTGGGTAAAACTAATATGGATGAGTTTGCTATGGGTTCTTCTACTGAAAATAGTGCTTATGGTCCCACTCATAATCCTTTTGACCTGAGAAGAGTTCCAGGAGGCTCGAGTGGTGGTTCAGCAGCTAGTGTTTGTTCTCTCGAGGCTCCTTTTGCTTTAGGTTCAGATACTGGAGGTTCGGTGAGGCAACCGGCAGCTTACTGTGGTGTGGTAGGTTTGCGTCCCACCTACGGTCGGATTTCTCGTTACGGAGTAGTGAGCTTTGCTTCCTCTCTAGACCAGATTGGAACAATTACTCGTAATGTAGAAGACACTGTTACTCTTTTAGAAGTGTTGAGTGGGAAGGACGACCGAGACTCGACCTGTGCTCCTTATCCTCCTTTTGGGAGGAGCGAAATTCCTACCTCAGAAGAAATTCGGAAGATTAAAGTAGGAGTTCCTCGAGAGTATTTTCCTGCAGGATTAGAAAAGGTGATTGGAGAAAGAATTCAAGAAATTTTAGAAGAATTAAAAGGAGAGGGGATTGAAATAGTAGAAGTTTCTCTTCCTCATACTGACTATGCTTTAGAATCTTACTATATAGTAGCACCAGCAGAAGCAAGCTCTAATTTAGCTCGCTATGATGGTGTGATGTATGGTCTGCGAGTAGAGGGGGATAATTTGCAGGATATGTATTTCAAAACTCGTACTCTTGGTTTTGGTAAAGAAGTGAAAAGAAGAATAATTCTGGGGACTTATTCTTTGAGCTCTGGATACTATGATGAATACTATTTGAAAGGTATGAAAGTGAGAACTTTAGTAAAACAGGATTTTGAGGAAGCTTTGAAGAAATGTGACCTTTTAATTACCCCTACCACTCCTTCTCTACCTTTCTTTTTAGGAAAGAAAATACAAGATCCTTATGAAATGTACTTAAATGATATGTTTACCATTCCCTCAGCTATGGCTGGGATTCCCTCTATTTCTCTGAATTGTGGCTATGAAGAGGGGCTTCCTATAGGGTTGCATATTATAGGAGGACCTTTTGAGGAAGGTAAACTACTGGGATTAGCTCTTTTCTTAGAGAAAGTTTTAGCTCTTCCTGCTCCTTTTCCCCAAGTTAAGGAGGATAGCAATGAGTAATTTTACTACTACTATTGGTTTAGAAGTTCATTGTCAGTTACTCACTAAGGCGAAAATGTTTTGTCACTGCAGCACTGATTATATTGGAAAAGAACCTAACACCCTGGTTTGTCCAGTATGTCTGGGGTTACCGGGGTCACTTCCTGTTCTCAACCAAAAAGTGGTAGATTTGGCACTTCGAGCAGCTTTAGCTCTCCATTGCCAGATTTTACCTCAGTGTGTGTTTCACCGTAAAAATTATTTTTATCCTGATTTACCCAAAGGATATCAAATCTCCCAGTATAATTTACCCATCGGAGTGGATGGATTTTTAGAATTTTACAGTCAGGGAGTAAAAAAGAGAGTGAGAATCAAAAGAGTACATATAGAAGAAGATGCTGGTAAGTTGATTCACGAAGGAATGTCTCTGCCTCCCGATACTTCGGGGGTGGATTGTAACCGCTGTGGAATTCCTCTTGCCGAGATGGTTACCGAACCCGATCTTTCTTCACCTGAGGAAGCTCGAGATTGTTTAATGATGTTGCGCAACATAGTTTGTTACCTGGGAGTGAGCGATGGTAATATGGAGGAAGGGTCACTGCGCTGTGATGCCAATATTTCTCTCTCTTCTTCTTCACTTTTAGGAGTTAAAGTAGAAGTTAAAAATATGAATTCTTTTCGCGCTGTTTATCGGGCACTAAGCTACGAGGTAGAAAGGCAAAAGAAGTTGTTGGAAGAGGGAAAACCTATTTTTCAGGAGACCCGTCACTGGGATGAGGTAAATGGAGTGACGGTTTCTGCTCGGAGCAAAGAAGAGGCAGAAGATTATCGTTATTTTCCCGACCCGGATTTGTTACCTTTTTCTATAAAAGAAAAGATGGTTGAGGAAATAAAATCGGAGCTTCCTGAGTTACCACTACAGAGAGAAGAAAGATTTATGAGTGAATATGAACTATCTCAGGGAGAAGCAGAAATCCTAGTGCAAGATAAGGAAATAGCTGATTTTTTTGAAGATACTCTGCGGGATTTTAATGAACCGCGGATGGTTTGTAACTGGATAACGACGGAAGTTTTTAAGAATCTGAAAGAATTAGGAATAACCATCTCTCAGTCTAAAGTTACTCCTGCTCATTTGGCAGAGTTACTTAAAATGGTAGATAAAAAAGAAATCAGTGGTACTATAGCGAAAAGTATCTTAGAAGAAATGTTTGTAGGCGGAGCTCGAGCACGAGAAATTATTACTCGGCGAGGGATTTCGCTGATAAGCGATGAAAAGGAATTGGAGAACATAGTCAGAGAGGTTATCGAGAAAAATCCTCAAAGCGTAGCCGATTATTTGAGCGGCAAAGAGAAAGCTCTGCAATTTTTGATTGGTCAGGTAATGAAAGAAACCCGGGGACAAGCAGACCCGGGGATGGCTAAAAATATTTTGATTAAGGTACTCTCTAGTGAGGAGTGAAAAATGAAATTTTCTCACTTACACCTCCACACCGAATATAGTCTTTTAGATGGGGCTATTCGGATTAGCGATTTACTGAATAAAGTAAAATCCCAAGGGATGGAAGCGGTAGCCATAACCGACCATGGAGTAATGTATGGTGTGGTGGATTTTTATGCTCAAGCAAAAAAAGCGGGAATTAAACCTATTATTGGCTGTGAAGTTTATGTTGCGCCAGGAAGTCGATTTGAAAAAACAGTGGTGCGGGGAGCTGAATCTGCTTACCATCTAGTTCTTTTAGCTGAAAATCAAGAAGGGTATAGAAATTTAGTACAGTTGGTGAGCAAAGCTTTCTTAGAAGGTTTTTACTATAAACCTCGTATTGATAAAGTACTTCTTCAAGAACACCATCAGGGCTTAATCGGCCTTTCAGCGTGTTTGGCAGGAGAAATTCCTTCTTTAATTGTAGCGGGAGAGAGAGAGAAAGCAGAAAAAATAGCTTTAGAGTACGCGGAGATTTTAGGAAAAGATAATTTTTTCCTGGAAATTCAGGAAAATAAAATTCCTGAACAAAAAATAGTTAACCAGGCACTTTTAGAAATAGGGAATAAATATGGTATCCAGTTAGTAGCTACTAATGATTGTCACTACTTAGAAGCTGAAGATGCCTCAGTGCATGACGTGCTTTTAGCCATTCAAACTGCTACTACTTTGGATGATCCCAAGAGACTTCGCTTTCCTACTAATGAGTTTTACCTCAAATCACCAGAAGAGATGGAAAGAGATTTTTCTTACTGTCCTCAGGCTTTAGAAAATACTTCTTTGATCGCCGAGAGATGCCAGGTTAATTTAGAATTGGGAAAAGTTAATCTTCCTGATTTTCCTGTTCCTCCAGGGTTTGATGCCCCAGGGTATCTACGGAGTCTGTGCTTGGAGGGTTTAGTTAAGAGGTATGGAGATCCTCCTCCAGAACGGGCTCGAAAGCAATTGGAATATGAATTAA
>JAGPEW010000118.1 GCA_018056825.1 Candidatus Sordicultor aquaticus | reverse complement strand
CTATTATAGCTTCCCTCATTTTAAAATCTCTCTTAATTTATCCTGGTAGAATATAGCTTTCTCTCTTGCTTTTTCTTCAAATCCCCAACCTTTGTCATTTTTTTCCTTCTGATAGGAAAAAATCATATCCCGAGAAACATTAATAAGTGCCCCCTCCCCATCTTTTCGAAAAGCAAAACGAAGGGAAGAAAAATCTCCTCCTTGAGCTCCTATTCCTGGCACAAGAAATAAAAGAGAGGGGAATTCTTCTCGTAAAAACTTCATATCTTCAGGATAAGTAGCTCCGATCACTATTCCAAAAGAGGTAAATCCACTTTCTCCCAGTACTTCTTCTCCCCATTTTTCCACCAATTGGGCCACGCGAACAAAGACCTTTTCTTCCCCTACATCCTGAATAAAAGGAGCAGAGGGATTGGTAGTGCGAGTTAAAACAAACACTCCTTTATCTTCGTTCTTAGCTTCCTGGAAAAAAGGTTGTAAGCTGTCTTCTCCTAAGTAAGGGTTAACAGTTATAGCATCCACATTCCAAAAAGAAGGTAAGGTTAACCCTCCTCCTATTTCTAACTGAGAAAGATAACCTTGAGCATAAAAAGTAGCAGTGCTCGCAATGTCATTTCTTTTACCATCCAGAATGACTATAAAATTCCTTTTTCTGGCTTCTTCAATAGTTTCCTTTAAAGCCATCATCCCTGGCACTCCCAAAGCTTCATAAAAAGCTATCTGAATTTTTGCAAATCCTACTACTGAGGTAAGAGCTTGCAAAATAAGAGAGTTAAATTCTAAAACACAATGAGAAAGTGTTTCCCACGTCTTTCCCTCTTTTTCTAACCATTTTTCCCGGAGATAAGGAGGTAGAAGTGGAAAGTGAGGGTCTAAACCTACCACCAAAGGTCCTGTATCTTTGGTCTTTTTTACTACCTGGTCAGCAAAATTCACTTTCTACAATGCTCCCTTCTGCCATTACTATTTTACCACCTACTATAGTGTAAAGTGGCCATCCCAGTAAAGACCAGTTTTCAAAAGGACAATTTTTGCCTCGTGATTCAAACTTAGAAACTTCTACTGCTTTTTTAGTTCCTGGGTCTACAATAGTGATGTCGGCATCTTTCCCCTCTTCTAAAACTCCTTTGTTATGGAGACCTAAAAATAGCACTGGGTTATAACTAAGTTTTTCCCACAGCTCCACCCAGTTTATCACTCCCTCTTCTATTAGAGCTTTAGCGTAGAGAGGAACAGTTATTTCTAAATTGGATATTCCAAAAGGAGCTTCGCTAAAACTGCAATTTTTGTCCTCGAGAGGATGGGGAGCGTGGTCAGAAGCGAGTATAGGAATTATTCCTTCTCTTATCCCCTCTTTTAGTGCTTTTTGGTCTTCTAAAGACCGTAAAGGAGGCTTTACTTTAGCTTCAGTTCCCAATTGTAAAACATCATCTTCAGTTAAAAGCAAATGATGAGGAGTGACATCAGCACTAATCGGCATTTTTTTCTGAAACCAACGCAGGAGTTCCACTTCTAAAGAAGTAGAAAGATGGGTAAAGTGAACTCGAGCACCAGTGCGATAAGCTAAAACTAAATCTCGGGCCATCGGAGATTCTTCTGCCACTCGGGGTATAGCTTTCTTTCCCAGAAGGACAGAGGTTTCTCCTTCACTAATTTCCCCGTCTCGGGATAGAGTCTCATCTTCTTCGTGGAGAATAAAAGGAAGATGAAAATATTGAGCGTATTGAAAAGCTAAATAGAGAAGATGAGAGTCTTGTACACCCCTACCATCATCACTTAGAGCTACTGCTCCTGCCTCCTTTAGTAGGCCATATTCTGCCATTTCTTTACCTTCTAAACCTACGGTTATTGCTCCAGCGGGAAAAATGTTAACCAACCCTACTTCCCGGGCTCGCAGGAGCAGATACCGAACTAAAAGAGGGTTATCAATAGGGGGATGAGTATTGGGCATAGAAACTATTGAGGTAAACCCACCTCGTGCTGCCGCTCGGCTCCCAGTCAAAAGATTTTCCTCTACTTCTCTTCCTGGCTCTCGCAAATGAACATGGAGGTTCACAAATCCTGGCCCTACCAAAAGATTAGAAGCATTGATGGGGAAAGCTTTAGCATCTTCTATACCTTTTTCTATCCGAGTTATTAATCCCTTTTCTACCAATATATCAACATCTTGAAGAACTCCCTGGTGGGGAAAAACTACTGTTCCACCTTTTATAAGAATTTTATTCATTGTGTTTCTCCTTGCAACAGAGTTTCCAAAACTGCCATTCTTATAGCTACTCCGCAGGTTACCTGTTCTTCTATTAGAGAAAATTTCTCTCCTTCTAGATTATAACCTATCTCTACCCCCCGGTTTACCGGTCCAGGATGCATAATAAATGGTCCGCTATTTTCCTTATTTAGCCATTTTTCTTTCCAGCCAAAAAAATGAGCATATTCCCGAACGCTGGGAAAATAACCGGCTTCTTGTCTTTCTTTCTGAATCCGCAAAAGATATATTACATCTATTCCTTCTACTGCTTTTTCTACAGGGAAAACTATTTTTCCTCCTAGGCTTTCCATTGCTGGAGGAAGAAGAGTAGGAGGACCGGAGAGAAAAACTTCTGCTCCCAGCTTTTTCAAACCTAAAGTAAGAGAACGAGCTACTCGACTGTGTAAAATATCTCCCACTATAGCTACTTTTAATCCTTTAAAGTATCCAAATTTTCTCTGTAAGGTTAAAAGGTCAAGAAGAGCCTGGGTAGGATGTTCTCGCATTCCATCACCAGCGTTTATCACGTGAAGGGGCAAAAGTTGAGCTAAATATTCCACTATCCCGCTTTGGCGATGACGCATTACCAAAACATTAAATTTCATTCGAGCAAGAGTTTTAGCTGTATCTTCCAGATTCTCTCCTTTTTGAAAGCTGCTTATCTCAGTAGTAAAATTGACTACTTCCATTCCTGAGAGCCGACCAGCCATCTCAAATGAGACTCGGGTTCTAGTGCTGGGCTCTAAGAAAAAATTAACTAGACAATAGCCTTCTCCCCATTTCATTTTTTTGGGAGAACTGTCTAAGAATTCCCGAAAGTAGCTTCCCCTCTCTAGGAGATATTCAATTTCTTCTCCAGTTAGGAGGTTAATTCCCAATAGGTCTTTATGAGTCCACTCCACTACTCCACCTCCCTCGTTATTAGCAACCTCTTCTTATGTACTCATCCTGTAACTAGCAATTCTCACTTTTTTCTACTTAGCTAAGACAACTTTTACTTATTGTGAAGTGGGAATGATGGCAGTTTTTGCTCCAGATACACAAAAACCCTCGCTCATTGCGGGGGTTTCGCTTTTTCGAATCTTTCCCTTCTCATTTTTAAAACCCTAAATTAGGATACTCATAAATTATCTCTCTGTCAATCGTCCAAGGGTCTTTCTCCAATTCAATTATTTCCGGAAAGTAGTCTAAAATAACTGGGGTTGAATCCCCTTTTGGGATTTTTAGCTTTCTTGTGCCGGCGCAGATAAGCTCTTACAGCTCTTTTGCACTATAAGACCCAACATTCGATATTTAATCCGAAAACAAGCTCAAGTATCAAAGTAATTGAGATTTCTCATTATTTCTTCATAAGAGAATGAATCTAACTCACCTCATATTATAAAAAGTGATGATAAGCAGGGTGAAAGTACTTATTGTAGTAAATATTGAGAATCGTCCTGTTTTTATTGATTCCGGGATTATTTTTTACCTTGACTCGACAAAAATAAAAGAATGGCTTAAGCTGTATGCAGGACATCGCCTTACCTCCAGGTTGATTCTTCTCCAATTTGTTTGCTTCTCAAAAGAGTCTTTTTCCCTTATTGTCTGTGGTAATCCCCAGTTTGGGAATTTTCTAGATTCTTAACTTGTTTATCTTGAAAATAAAATCCTTAAAAGCGAAAAGAGAGAAAGCGATGGCTAATTGCCCGCGAAATGGTAGAAGGGCAGGCGTTAGCGTAGGCCAACTAAAAATGCCGCTATTATTATTACACTATTTCCCGCTGTAATTTAGTAGATCTTGAAGGGGAAACTATTAAAGAAATAGCTGAAGTAGCTCGCATAGAAGATCGTAACTAC
>JAGPEW010000117.1 GCA_018056825.1 Candidatus Sordicultor aquaticus | reverse complement strand
GCAATACTCCCTCTTTTAATGTACTTTTAGCAATTTGCACTGCTTGGTGAATAATTTCTTTAATTTTCTCTTCTAGATGGTAACGTTCAAGACGAATGCGGTTGGCGCCAAAAGTATTAGTTTGAATAAGAGTAGAACCTGCCTCTATATAGCTTCGGTGTACCTGAGCTATCTCCTCAGGATGAGAGAGATTCCATTCCTCAGGAGGATGGCCTGCTGGAAGACCTAATTTCTGTAAACGAGTTCCCATTGCTCCATCAAAAATTACCACTTCTTTTTTTAATATCTCAGAAAGCATATTTTTCCTCCTCTTTTTAGATAAATATATCATATAACAGACTATAAGAGGGCGCTATCCCTCTATAGCCTCTTTTTTGACATTCCTGAATCTATTTATCAGGAATTAAACTATAAGGGGATACTATTATAACTCCCAGAAACACAAAAGCCTAAAAGACTGAAGGCCAAAACTACTGGGAAATCTTTTCCTTTCTAACATAGAAAAAAACTCTCTATCATTTCTAAAGGAGAAAAAGACAAATAAATTAAAAAGCAAGACTGCTGTGGTGAAAAACTTGCATCGGCATTAAAGTATTCGAGGAGGATAAAGAGAAAACAGCCTGTAGTGCAGGAAAGAAGAACTAAATTACTACGCAGTGGTGAACTTGCGATAACAAGATGGAGAGTGGAGAGTCCTTTAAAAAAAACAGATTTTGAGTAATTAGTTAAAGTAGGGTAAAATAACAAAAAATGGAGTTAAAGAGGTGAGAAAGGGTGTATCTTTTAGGAACAGATATTGGTACACAGGGAACCAAAACAGTGATGGTCAATGAAAAAGGTGAATTCATAGCTGATGCTTTTCAAGAGTATGAAGTCATTACTCCCCGACCTTCCTGGGCAGAACAGTGGCCTGATGTATGGTTAGAAGCAGTAGTTAAAACTATTGCTCGATGTGTGGAAAAATCTAAAGTTTCTCCTTCTGATATTGCAGGATTAGCTATCAGTGGTCTCTATGGAGGCTCGGGTATTCCTGTAGATAAAGAGATAAAACCTCTTTATCCTTGCTTAATATGGATGGACCGCAGGGCCCGAGAAGAAACTCAATGGGTAAAAGACCATGTTCCTCAAGAAAAAATTTTTGGGATTACTGGAAACTATGTCGATTCCTATTACGGCTTTACCAAGATGATGTGGATTCGCAATCATGAGCCAGAAGTGTGGAATAAAATTTATCAGTTTGTCACTCCCAAGGATTATGTAGTCTATCATTTAACCGGTGTTTTAGCTACTGATTATTCTTCAGCAGGAAATATTGGGGGAGTATTTGATATTAGAAAACGTACCTGGTCAGAAGAAATGTGTGAGATTTTAGGAATACCTAAAAGAATGCTTCCTGATAAAATTTTAAAGTCTTCCGATATAGTGGGAAGACTAAATGCTCAGTTTGCCAAAGAAACTGGTCTACCGGAAGGGACTCCAGTAGTATCAGGGGGAATTGATGCTCCAGTAGCCCAGCTTTCTGCTGGGGTTTTAGCTGAAGGAGAACACGTAGCTATGGCTGGAACTTCAATGTGCTGGGGAACAGTGCATGGAGGGCAACACCTAACTCCTTTATTGGTTAGTTTTCCCTATGTGGTTTATGACGATAAGCTAATTTACACTTTTGGAGGGAGTGCTACTTCGGGAGCTTTAGCTCGCTGGTTCAGAGATCAATTCGGAAAATATGAAAAGGAAGTAGAACAAAATACGGGAATATCGGCTTATACTTTATTAGAACTCCAGACTCAAAGCATTCCTCCTGGAAGTGAAGGAGTAGTAGTTTTACCCTATTTTATGGGAGAACGTTCCCCCATCTGGGACCCTGATGCTCGAGGAACTATTTTTGGATTGTCTCTTTATCACAGTCGAGCTCATGTCTATCGGGCGATGTTAGAAGCGGCGGCTTACTCTTTGCGCCACAATATGGAAGAAGGGATAAAAGCAGGATTGAAACTCAATCCAGAATGCTGGATAGTAGGAGGAGTAGCTCGCTCATCTTTTTGGGTACAAATCTTTGCTGACATCACTGGATTCGATATGAAAAGACTCTCTAAGGACGTGGAAGCTCCTTTTGGCGATGCTTTCTTAGCTGGTCTGGGAACAGGAGTAATTGACCAACCAGAACGCATCAAAGAATGGGTAAATTTCCGTCCTACTATAAGAGTAAACCAGGAAAATCGCCACATTTACGACCGATATTATCCCATTTATCGGGAGCTTTATGAGAATACTAAAGCGACTATGAAAAAGTTAGCCGAATTATAGAAAGGAGGGCTAAGCTTGAATTTAGATTCTCTTTTTGCTCTGAATTGTGGGATGTACATTCTGTGTTCAGGAGAGGGAGGAAAATTTAATGGTCTTATTATCAATGCTTTAACTCAAGTAACCGCTTTTCCTCCCCAATTAGTAGCGAGCGTGAACAAAGAAAGTTTAACTTCTATCTATATCCAAAATAGTGGCTACTTTTCAGTTTCCGTTCTGGAAAAAAATACTCCTCTACCTCTTATTGGTCTCTTTGGCTTCCACAGTGGTAGGGATACTGACAAGTTATCTCAGGTTAAACATCGCTGGGGCAAAACAGGAATGCCTATTATTGCTGAGCACACCGTAGCTTATTTAGAGGCTAAAGTGGTGAATAAATTGGATGCTGGTACTCACTGGGTATTTCTAGGAGAAATATTAGAAGCCGATTTTACCGAAGAAGGCGGAGAGCCAATGACTTATAGCTACTATCGAGATATAAAAGGAGGCAGAGTCCCTCGCACTGCTGCCACCTATCACGAAGAAACTAAAGAAAAAGAACGCTATCGATGCCGAGTTTGTGGCTATATTTATGATTCTTCTTTGGGTGACCCTGATTCAGGGATAAAGCCTGGAACTCCTTTTTCCGATTTACCTCCTCAATGGGTTTGTCCCATCTGTGGAGCAAGCAAAGACCAATTTGAAAAAATTTAGGAAACCGAGGAGGAACGAAGTTGAGAAACTTTGACTATTGCAATCCCACCAGGATAATTTTTGGTAAAAGAGAAACTGACCGGGTAGGGAAAGAATGCCGAAAGTTAGGCAAAAAAGTTCTTTTTATTTACGGAGGCAAAAGTATTAGACAAAATGGACTATATGATAGAGTAATGAAGCATCTACAAGAAGAAAACCTCGTTGTTTACGAGTTAGGAGGAGTTAAACCCAATCCCCGTATCGATAAAGTAAGAGAAGGAGTAGTCATATGTAAAAAGGAAAAAATTGACTTAGTCTTAGCAGTAGGAGGAGGAAGTGTTCTGGATACGGGGAAAATTGTAGCGGCAGGCGCTCTATATTCTGGAGACCCCTGGGATTTCTTTATCGATGAGCACAAAATCCCAGGGAAAATACCTTTGGTGACTGTTTTAACCTTGGCTGCTACTGGTTCAGAAATGAACCATAATGCTGTCATCACTAATGAAGAAACGCTAGAAAAGCTTGGAACTCATAATCCACATCTCTATCCCACTCTTTCTATTTTGGACCCCGAGAATACTTATACTGTTCCTCGAGACCAAACCGTAAGTGGTATCGCTGATATGATGGCTCATGTTTTTGAGCAATATTTTCATCCTTTTCCTGAAACCCCCCTTCAAGATCGGTGGGCAGAGGGATTAATGAAAACTATTATTGAATACACTCCCCGGGTTTTACAAAACCCCACTGATTACGATGGACGAGCGGTAATTATGTGGTGTGGCACTATGGCTCTCAATCATCTTTTAGAAGAAGCAGGAGGTGGTGGGGAGTGGACCTGCCACCCTATAGAGCATGTTTTAAGTGCAGTCTATGACATTCCTCACGGGGCAGGGTTAGCTATAATTTTTCCCCAATGGATGAAGTATGTCTTAGACGTTATCCCTCACAAATTTGCTCAATTTGCAGAAAGGGTCTGGGAAATTCCCCGAGCTCATAAAAGTGATCAGGAACTGGGGTTAGAGGGAATCGAAAAAACTCGAGAGTGGTTTCGAGAAATTGGTGCCCCTGTTACTCTAAGGGAAGTTGGAATTGGAGAAGAAAGAATATCAGAAATGGCT
>JAGPEW010000116.1 GCA_018056825.1 Candidatus Sordicultor aquaticus | reverse complement strand
TCTCTACTCTAGTGGTTTGCGAGTGGGAGAAGTGGTATCTTTAGAATTCTCTCACTTAGATTTAGAAAATCGAATGTTGAGATTATGGGGTAAAGGATTTAAAGAGAGGATGGTTCCTTTTGGAGAAGAAGCCTACCAGGCTATCTCTCTTTACCTCGAAAAAGGAAGAAATGAGATTTTGAAGGGTCGCTCCAGTAATTACGTGTTTATAAGTGGACCTTCCGCTCGCCCCTTGACTCGCCAGAGTGTTTGGAATATGGTAAAGAGGTATGCTCAAAAGGCTAACTTAAATAAGGATGTTACTCCTCACACCTTGAGGCATACTTTTGCCACTCATCTCCTAGAAAATGGTGCTGATTTGCGGGTAGTGCAGGAGTTTCTGGGACACAGTGACATTTCTACTACTCAGATTTATACTCACGTGAGTAGGAAAATTTTGCGGGAAACCTATAATCGGGCTTTCCCTCGAAAATAGAAAAGGGGGCAGATAATATGGACGATATGAAAAGGAAAATTGAAGAAAGTTACCAATTTATTAAAGAAAAAATTGATTTTGTTCCTCAGGTGGGAATTATATTGGGGACGGGCTTAGGAGCTCTAGTAGACGATATAGAAATCGACCGAGTGATACCCTATGAAGAAATACCCCATTTTCCGGTTTCTACTGTAGAAACTCATCGGGGAAATCTGGTTTTGGGACATTTAGAGGGTAAACCAGTAGTAGTGATGCAGGGAAGATTTCACTATTATGAAGGATATGATATGAAACAGATAACCTTCCCGGTGCGAGTAATGAAAAAACTGGGGGCTGAAGTACTCCTGGTAAGTAATGCCGCGGGAGGAATGAACCGGTATATGAAAAGAGGAGACTTGATGATTATAAGGGACCACATCAATCTTTTAGGAGATAATCCTCTCCGCGGTCCCAATGACCCAGAATTAGGGCCTCGCTTTCCCGATATGTCTAAAGCCTATGACCAAGAACTTGCTGACCTTGCTTTCCAAATTGCTTTAGAGAATGGAATTTATGTGCATCAGGGAGTATACGCAGCTTTAGCCGGACCTAATCTGGAAACTCCAGCTGAGTATCGTTTTTTAATCACTATTGGAGCTGATGCTGTAGGGATGTCTACTGTTCCTGAAGTAATTGTGGCTCGCCACTCGGGGATGAGAGTTCTGGGGATTTCTTGTATTACTGATTTAGCTATTGATGGGGTGGTAGAAGAAGTAAGCTTTGAATACATAGTAGAGGCGGCCAATAGCGCTGAGCCCAAACTTACTTTGATTACTAAAGAAGTGGTAAAAAGATTGAAACTATAACCTATGATGGTGCAAGAACTACTAGAAGTAGCACTGTTAGCTGCTTTACCGATAAGTGAGGTTCGGGGAGCACTTCCTTATGGAGTGTTGGTGGGAAAATTACCTTTTTTCTGGGTAGTGGTGGTATCTTTTATTTTTAATCTTTTACCTTTTTTTCTAGTGATGTTTGCCTTGAATTTCTTTTTGAAACTTCTTCTTCGCTGGGAATGGTTCAGTAATTTCTGGTCTAAATATATAACCAGGGCTCAAAATCAATTCAAAAACTATGAAAAATGGGGTAAATGGGGGATAATGCTGTTTGTGGGTATTCCTCTTCCCTTGACCGGGGTATGGACGGGTTCTATAGTTTGCTTTGTTGCTGGCTTATCCTGGAAAGAGTCATTGCCTTTCATTTTGGGAGGTTTAGCTATGGCTACATTTTTGGTCAGTTTAGCAGTATTGGGTGGTAATTATTTATTAACAGGGTAGGTGATATTATGCTAAAAGCTGTAGAGTGGAAAGGTGAAAACTTTCGATTTTTAGACCAGACTCTTTTACCTCAGAAAGAGGTGTATATAGAAACTTCTAACTACCAGGAGGTGGCCGAAGCTATCCGCCGGCTAAAAATCCGGGGGGCTCCTCTTTTAGGAGTAGCCGTGGCATATGGTCTGTGTCTCGGAGCTTTAGAAGGAGAGAAGGATAAACATAAAGATTTCTTTGATTTTTTAAAAGAAGTGGATAGGGTTTTACGTCTGACCCGCCCCACAGCAGTAAATCTCTCCTGGTCTTTAGACCGCTTGAAGGGAATTTGGGAGAAAGGGAAAAAAGAGGGTTGGTCTCCTCGAGAAGTAGTTAATTCTCTAATTGATGAGGCTAGAAAAATAGAAGAGGAAGATTATAAAAATAACGAAAAGATTGCCCGAAATGGCGCTCAATTACTCCAAAATGGAGATAGAGTACTTACTCATTGTAATACTGGTTCTTTAGCTTGTAGCGGTTGGGGGACGGCTTTAGGAGCAATTAGCTGGGCGGTATTGCAGGAAGGGAAAAAAATTCAGGTTTATGCTGATGAAACTCGTCCTCTGTGGCAGGGAGCTCGGCTTACTGCTTTTGAGTTGATGAAAAATTCTATTCCTGTTACTGTAATATGTGATAATATGGCTGGTTATTTTATGTCTCAAGGGTTGGTGGATAAAGTGATAGTGGGAGCAGACCGCGTTACTTTACAAGGTGATGCGGCGAATAAGATTGGCACTTATTCAGTAGCTGTTTTAGCTCATTATCATAAAATACCTTTTTATATGGCTTTCCCTTTATCCAGCGTAGATTTTTCTATAAAAGAGGGTAGAGAAATTCCTATTGAAGAAAGAGACCCGGAAGAAGTAGTGGCTCCTTTAGGGATGAGAATTGCTCCTTTAGGTGTAGGAGCAAAAAATCCGGCTTTTGATGTTACTCCTCATAATTTAATCACTGCGCTGGTTACTGAAAAAGGTATTATTTATCCTCCTTTTGAAGAGACATTACAAAATTGGAAAGTAGAGGTGAGCTAAGATGGATAATATAATAACGATAGAAGATGTTAGAAAACTTTTAGAATTTAAGCCTGGAGAAACTTTAGTCACTTCCTTTTATCTTAATGTGGATCCTCGCCGGATTTCTCCTAGCAAATTTGTTACTTTGACTCGTAACTTGCTCCGGGAAAAACAACAGGTTCTGGAAAAAGAAGGTTGGTCAGAAGAGCTGTTGAATAAGGTGAGGGAAGATTTTAAGCGGATTGAGGACTTTGTGGTTAATCATTTTGAGTTAAAAGGGAGAGTAAGAGGCTTGGTGATAATAGCTGATGCAGCACGTGGTTTTTTTCAAGTTTATAGAGTTGCTCAACCGGTTAAGTCTCAGATAATAGTAGACCCCGATCCTTACATCCGTCCTCTAATAGCGATTCTGGATGAATATCATAGATTAATGCTAGTTTTAGTAGATCAGCGGGAAGCTCGTTTACTCGAAGTGTATATGGGAGAAATATTAGAATATGAAGCTTATTATTCCGATGTTCGAGGAAAGGTAAAAGAGGGAGGATGGTACGGTTTAGAAGAGCGCCGGATTGAGAGGAGCATTAAAAATAAAGTCTTGCGTCATTATCAAAAAGTAGCTGATGCTATTTTGGAACACTTTAGAATGGGACATTTTGAGTATCTTTTTGTAGGTATGAAGGCAGAAGATTATTCTCTTTTCTTTCCTCTTCTTCACAGCTATGTGCAACCCAGAGTAAAAGGAAGATTAGATGTCAGTCCTAAAGATAACGTCAGTACTATAATTGAAACGGCACTACAATCGGAGAGAAAAATAGAGGAAGAGGAAGATAATAAAATTCTAGAGCATCTCGTAGAAACCCTACATAGAGGGGGGCTGGCTACTAAAGGGATAGATAATGTTTTGCGCTCTATACCTCTGGGGGCCTGTCAGGTTCTGGTGGTAGATGATAACTATCATATGCCAGGATATGTTTGTGAAGATTGTGCTTATTTGGCTTTAGAGGGAGGAGTTTGTCCTTTTTGTGGAAAAGAGGCTCTTCCAGTAGAAGACGTGATAGAAGAAGCTATGGAAGAGGTTCTGTTACAAAGAGGAGAAATTAAATATATAACTACCGATAACCCACGATTAGAGGAAATTTCCCGTATTGGAGCTTTCCTGCGATATAAAATTTAAAAAAAGAGAAAAAATCTTACTGCAGAGGTTTCTCCACTGGGAAAGGTAGGAAAATTAACTCCTTCCCAGTGGATGATGGTATAGAACAATTTAGACAATATTCTCTTTC
>JAGPEW010000115.1 GCA_018056825.1 Candidatus Sordicultor aquaticus | reverse complement strand
CCTTAGGAAGAACTGCTATGTGGTTTGATGCTACTGCTCTGACTCCTTGGGTTATAGACCCCACCAAATCTATGATTTCTGACCGAGTAGGATTTATTCCTCCACCCGCCGGACCAGCAGGAGCCTATGGTGCTTTAGCAGGATGGAATGTAGGTATTTCTAGTGATTCTCCTGAAAAAGAAAAGGAAGTGGCTTGGGCTTTTATTGTCTGGATGACTGGTAAGTATAAGGCCAAAGACTACGTAAGGTTGGGTGGAACTCCAGTTCGGGAATCAATTTACCAGGATGAAGAATTAGTAAAAGAAAACTGGACCTTCCCCGTTCAGCTTGCTTCCTTAGAAAGAGCTTATAATTTGGTGAAAGAAGGGATCAGCTGGATTCCTCCTCATCCCAAGTTTATGAAGGTATTAGAAGTAGTGGGAAGTTATGGTTCAGATGTATTAGTAGGGTCAATGTCAGCAAGAGAAGCTATGGACAAAGCTCAGGTAGAAGTAGAAAAAATAATGGCTGAGTAAATCATAAGGAAGAGAGAGCATTATGCTCTCTCTTCCTTAGAAAGGGAATTAAATGAAAAAGAGAGAGAAAGAACATCACCTTTTTATCCTTCCTTCTTTTATCACTCTTATTTTTATAGTTATTTTTCCTACTATTTTCCTATGGTACGTGAGTTTTACTAATTATGATCTTTCTATGGGTTGGGAAAATAAATCTTGGATAGGGTTACAAAATTATAAGTATCTCTTTTTAGAAGACAAAGACTTTTGGTATTCTTTGAGGATAAGCTTATTCTTTAGTGGTTTCACGGTTGTGACTGAGTTTGGTTTAGGATTACTTATTGCTCTTCTCTTTAATCGAAGAATTACTGGAAAAAGATTATGGATGTCTTTTTTAATAATTCCTATGGTTATTACTCCTTCTATTGTCTCCCTAATATGGAAATTAATGCTCAACACAGAGTACGGGGTTTTAAACTATATACTTTCTCTTCTCTCCATAGGGAAAATTAACTGGTTAGGCTATGAAAGCGCTCTTTGGTCACTAATTCTAGTAGATATTTGGGAGTGGACTCCTTTTATGGCGCTTATTTTGTATGCTGGTCTGCAAGCTCTTCCTCAAGAACCCTATGAAGCCGCTTTGGTTGATGGTGCTTCTTCCATTCAACTTTTCCGCTTTATAACCTTGCCTCTTATGCGTCCTATAATCTTTATTTCTCTCCTTCTTAGAGCTATTGATTCTCTAAAGATGTTTGACATAGTTTATGGATTAACCCAAGGAGGACCAGGTAACGCTACTGAATTATTGAGTCTTCATATTTATCGACTAGGGTTTCGTCATACTAATTGGATTGGGAGAGCATCAGCTAATGCTGTAATTCTTCTTCTGGTAGTTACCTTATTAACTACTGTTTTATTACGTATTATGAAAAGAGAGTCGGGTGAGAAATACTGAATGAAAAGTTCTAAAACTAAGATTCGAGGAGTCATCTTTGATATCTTAATTGGAGCAGTAGTGCTTTTTTGTCTATTCCCTTTTTTATGGATGCTTTTAACTTCTCTTAAAACTAGAGTACAGACTATAGATCCTTCGGTTTGGATATTTAAACCTACTTTAGAAAACTACCAAGCCGTTTTTCAGAAAAGAGACTTACTGCTTTATATTAAAAATAGTGCGATTGTAGTATCTCTGACTACCCTGATTTCTCTTTTTTTAGGGACTTTGACTGCTTATGGATTGGCTAGATTCAATTTTTCCCGGAAAGAGGATTTAGCTTATTGGATTTTATCACTTCGTATGCTTCCTCCTATGGCGGTAGTTATTCCTTTTTTTCTCTTGGGTCGATTCATAGGTTTATTAGATACTCATATTTTATTAGTTATTGTTTATTTGAGTTTCAATATTCCCTTTACTATATGGATGATGAGGGGCTTTATTGAGGATATTCCTCGAGAGTTGGAAGAGGCGGCTTGGGTAGATGGTTGTTCTCGCTTCCAAGCTATCTTACGAATTATATTTCCCCTTGTAGCTCCGGGATTAGCTGCAACTGCCATTTTTTGTGTGATTCAATCTTGGAATGAGTTTGCCCTAGCTTTCTTTCTTACCAGTTTTAATGCTCGAACTGTTCCTACTATGGTAACTTTTTTTCTCTCGGTTTTAGGAGTAATATGGGGAGAAATGGCAGCGGTGGGAATTATTGCCACTTTGCCAGTTTTAATTTTTGCTATAATTGTGCAAAAATACTTGGTTCGAGGCCTTACTTTCGGGGCAATAAAAAGTTAATATTATACTCCAATGATTGACTCAATAAGGGGATACCAAGGCTTGTTCTGGTCTATGGTGGTTATCTTTTGGTACATATCTTCATCTAAAGGGTGAAGCATAGCAGTTTCGGGCATGGTAGGCCGGAAGCGATGTTGGAGCAATATTTGCCACTCTTCTGCGTTATCAGGAGAAGATAAATAATCTATTTTGTTTTTCTCTCCTCCTAAGCTTAAAGCTTTTATTAGAACTTTTTCTTTGGCCTCTCGATTAATGCCACACCAGTCACTTAAGTAAGCAATAGGCTCTGGCTCTTTGCCAGTGGTAATTTCTCCCTCAGTAATAGTAAGAGTAGCCAAAAGATGGTCATTTTCATCTTGCAAGGATATTAACTTGGTAGGCAGACAAACGGGTCTTTTTACTTTTCGCCACATCCATTGTTCTTCAGAAAGATAAACAAAACCATTGTAAGAAGATAAATTTTGATTTAAGAATTCTCTTGCTTTTTGTGAGTAGCATTGTCTCTCTTCCCAGTAATAGAGAGCTTTCTCTCCTTTTTCTCGCTGTAAATGAAAAATCCTTTTAAAATCGATGTATCCCAATCTCTGGTAGATATAAAATTGAGGAGACTCAGGAACAGTATAGAGATAGCCCAATCGGCATCCCTTTTTTGCCATAATTTTTTCAGCTTCTTTAAGAAGAGTCGAAGCCAAACCTCTTCGACGATAAGCAGGGTGAGTCATAACTGTATCAATAATCCCAACTGGTGTCAGCTCTCCTTCCAAATAAATGTGAGATAGAGTAAGAAAGAGGCTAGATATTACTTTGTCTCCATCTAGAAAAAGGAGGGTGTTTTCTAAACCTAGTCCTGGCCGTTCTATGTACCATTCTAAAAACTCCCTACTGGTTGGCAACACCCCAGGATAATTACCAAAAGAAAGAGAATGAAGATAGATGAGCTCTTCCATAATATTTTTTACCTCTGAACCCCGACTCAATTTATACATAATTGTTTATCCCCTCACTTTAACTCCACCTATGAATGTGGCTTTTACTTGAAAGTGGTCATCAAATACCGCAAGGTCAGCTATTTTACCTTTTTCTATGCTACCCAGTTCTTTTTCTTTTCCTACCAGTTGAGCAGGAATGAAACTACCCATTTTAGCCAACTGGGGTAGAGGAATAGAAAATAATTCTTTCAAATTGTAAAGCATTTGGTTGAGGAGAAAAGTACTACCAGCTAAAGTTCCTGAAGGTAGGTAAGCCATCCCTTCTCTTACCTCTACTTTTTGTCTGCTTAACTCATATATACCCTCTGGTAAGTTTGTCACTTTTAAGGCGTCACTTACTATGCAAAGGTGGTCGGGAGCTTTACATTTCAGAGCTATTTTCATTATTTCTGGCCTTACATGAATTTTATCGGCAATAATCTCAGCGTATATTTCATCATCTCCCAGAACAAAAGCTAAAAGGTTAGGTTGGCGATGATGAAGAGGATCCATTCCATTAAAAAGGTGAGTTACCATTTTAGCTCCTTTTTTTCTAGCTTTTTGGGAAGTCTCATAATCTGCTTCACTGTGTCCTAAAGAAACTAAAATGTTCTGTTGAGCTAAATACTCTATAGCTTCTAATGCTTCAGGAAGCTCAGGAGCTATGGTGATTCTTTTTATTATTCCTTCTCCTTTTTGGAAGAGGTGTTTTATTTCTTCTTGGTGAGGTTTTCTTAAATAGGTAGGGTCGTGAGCTCCTCTCCTCCCTAATGATAGATAAGGGCCTTCGAGGTGAAGGCCCAGAACTCGAGCTCCCTTTCTGGGAGCTATTATCCCAGATTTAGTTTCTTCAATAATTTTAAATAAAGTGGTTAAATCAGTA
>JAGPEW010000114.1 GCA_018056825.1 Candidatus Sordicultor aquaticus | reverse complement strand
GGATGTAGCAGCGCTATTTGAATGATGAAGTATATATTCCCCATCCGAAGAGATAAAGCTGGATCCTTCGGATGGGGAATATATAAAGAGTTAGTTCTTGGTTAAGATGATATCGGAATAAAATTCCCACGAGAAGAAACTATTGGAAGGTTACCTGTCGCAAAATGTAGAGAGTGTTAACTTCGGAGAGTGAGGGATAAGGTGTGGTAGTCTTAGAAGCGATAGGAATTAGAAAGCATTTTGGGGGAGTAATTGCTCTTTCTAATGCTAATTTGCGCTGTTACCAGGGGAGAATTACTGGTCTTTTAGGAGCTAACGGTTCGGGCAAAAGCACTATGTCCAAAATCATCTGTGGTGTTTATCAGCCTGATGGAGGAGAGATAAGGTATAAAGGTAAAGTAGTAAAATACCGAAGTCCAAGTGAAGCTCGAAGAGACGGAATTGCCATGGTATTTCAAAATCTCAGTTTAGTGGCAGATTTAACTGTTTGGCAGAACATTGTCCTCGGGAATGAAGAAGCTAAGGGCTTCTTTTTGGATGATGATAGTGCTAAGGAACTATCTCGAAAGATCTTAGCTCAGCTTCTTCCTGATTTAGACATCGATAAAAAAGTTTCCCAGTTAAATCCGGGGGAAATGCAAATTGTAGAGATAGCTAAAGCTGTCTCTCAAAATCCTCAACTTCTTATCTTAGATGAACCCACTGCTGCCTTAGAGCAGGCTCAAGTTAGAAATCTTTTTAGCTATATGCGAACTTTAGCTAAAGAAGGAGTAGCTATGATTTTTACTTCCCATCGTCTCTGGGAAGTGATGGAAATTTGTGATGATGTTACCATTTTTAGAAATGGTGAAAATGTGGCTAGTATCGATTTTGAAAAGGAGGAAAAAGATCCGGAAAAAATAATAGGCTATATTACTGGGGATGTTCAAAAAAAGAAAGTAGAGGGAAAGCGTGAAAAAGTAACTGGTGAAATAGTTTTAAAGGTTAAAAATTTAAATTACAGTAGGTCCCTAAAAAATATATCATTCGATTTGAAAAAGGGAGAAATATTAGGTATAGGGGGGCTTGCTGGGCAGGGGCAAATTGAATTGATGCACGCTTTAGCCGGTGCTTTCCGTAGCGTTCGCGGTGATGTTGAATTAAAAGGTAAGAAGATAAGACTAAACAGGCCACTTGATGCTATCAAAGAAGGCGTAGTGTTTGTCCCTGGAGATAAGCACCTCGAGGGTCTGTTTTTAACCCATTCGGTTTTGTTTAATATGATTTTTCCCAAAACGGGTCTTCCTCGTCATCCTCTCTTTATCCCTTACGAGGATTATCGGAAGGAATGCGAAGAGATAGTAAACATTCTTTCTATAAAAACACCTACTGTTGATGTACCGGTGGAGACCTTATCGGGTGGAAATCAACAAAAAGTGGTGGTGGGGAAATGGTTGCCGTTCGATATTAATGTTCTTTTACTGGCTGACCCGGCCAAAGGTATTGATATTGGAGCCAAGAGAGATTTGTATCAGTATATTGTGGAGCGGGTGCAGGAAAATAATATGAGTGTTATTCTTTATGCTAGCGATAATGAGGAACTAATAGAATACTGTGATAGAGTTCTCATCATGTATGAAGGACAAATTGTGGAAAGCTTAGAAGGCGAAGATATAAACGAAGATACCATTATTGCCTGTTCTATGCGGGTGAGATAGGGTGTGATGAATGATGAATAAAAATAATAATTCCTCAAAGTTCTCTTTATCAAATTATGTTTTTAATCCCGAATTCTCTAGTTTATTGATATTGATAGTTATGTTTATCATTACTGCTATTTTACAAGAAAAATTCTTTACCCTTAAATCTATAGTCAGAAATATTAATGCTTTTGCTCCATTAATACTTTTATCAATGGGTGCAGCAGTAGTAATTATATCTGGGGGGATAGACCTTTCTGCTGGAGCTGCGCTTTCTCTTTTTACCTGTGTGCTGACCACGGTTATGAAAAAATCTGACCCCATAACTGGAGTTTATGCCCTCCTTGTTACTTTTGCTGTAGCAATTTTAGTAGGTATAGTAAATGGTATTGGTATCGGCTATTTGAGAATTCCCCCAGTTATTGTAACCTTTGCCACTTCCTATATGTGGTTGGGGATTGGCCTTTTCTTACGACCCACCCCGGGAGGGGAGTCAGTGGAGTGGTTTAGAATATTTTATAATCCGGGGATGATAGAGGGGATTTCTCCCTATATGAAGCAATTTAGCAGTATGATTCCTCCTGCTTTAATTCTAATTTTAATAGCTTGTTTTATATGGTGGGTTATTAGCAAAACCAAGACGGGAAGATATATCTATGCGGTGGGTAGCAATAATGATAGTGCTTATGCTAGTGGTATTAATACGGCGAAAGTGCAAATGCAGGCCTGTATTATTAATTCGATATTTATTTTCCTAGCTGCTTTATTTTTTGTAGGGCAAAACCAATCCGGAGATGCAAGAATGGGTGACCCACTGACATTGAGGGCCATAGCCTCGGCGATCGTGGGAGGTGTGGCTCTAAGTGGAGGAAAGGGGAGCGTTTATTTTGCTTTGGTAGGAGCTTTAATTCTTAGTTTTGTGAACAAAATTATCTTTTTTGCTAATATTTCTACTGCCTACCAGACTCTGGTGTCGGGATTAATCGTGATTATTGCTATTGCTGCTCCTGTAGCTTATACCCTATATAGTAAAGAATAATTTTAAGGAGAATGAAGGTATGAATCTGGGTATATCAATAATTTGGGGAAGGTATAAAAAAATAATTGTGGCTTTTATCTTAATTGTGCTTCTCTTTGCCCTAGGTGGAATAGTAGTGCCTAATTTCTTGACTGTGGAACAAGTTTTGTTCACTCTAAAACTTGCTTCATTCACTGCTCTCTTTGCTTTGTGCCAAATGCTTGTAATTGCCGCTGGAGGTGGTGGTTTAGATTTATCGGTAGGTTATGCTGCTACTCTTACTGCGGTTCTTACTGCCAGTGTTATGGATGGTCAAAATGCTAATTTGATGGCCGCAATTTTAATTGCGCTGGTTTTGGGAAGCGCTATAGGTTTAGCCAATGGTGCGTTGGCTTCCTTTTTAAATCTTCCTCCTCTTGTAGTAACCATGGCTATGGCTAATATCCTGCAGGGTATAGTAAATGCTTATACAGCGGGAAGAAATATCACCGGAAGACCTTCACCAATTCTGGCAATTGTTGCTGCCAAATCCACCGGTGGTTTCCCTAACATTCTTTTTATCTTATTGGCTATCACCATTTTAGTTATGGTGGTACTCAATAAAACAAAGTGGGGAACAATTCTCTTTGGGGTAGGATCTAATGAGACGACTGCATATCTGAGTGGCATTAACGTAAAAGTGGTGAGATGCATTGCCTTTGTAGTGAGTGGTATATTGGCAAGCCTTACAGGGCTACTCTTGATTGGCAATATGGGAATTGCTTTTAAAGATATGGCTTCCAATTATGTTATGCCTAGTATCGCTGCAGTGGTGGTAGGTGGAGTATCGATGAGTGGTGGAGATGGAAATTTTGTCGGGGTTATTTTGGGAGCCGTTTTTTTGCAGGCTTTGACTAACCTGCTAATTGCCTTTGGCTTGGGCGATGCTGGAAAGTGGTTGGTATTTGGCATTGTACTTTATGTCCTTCTTTCTTTCTATGCCAGCAACCGTCGCAGCCGATGAAAAACTATGGAGAAATCTCCGCCGTAGTCTTTCTTCTTGCGTGGTAATCTCTCGTTTTCGAAAGACAGGACCGCCTCAACTCTGGAGTTATTTTATCAGTGTAATTATTCTAGATTTTTTCTCATCTTGTTTCTCTTTTTCTCACGCCGTAGGCTACTCGATGGTAGTTAATTACCATGAGTTTTGTGGTTAACTATAGTAAGTATGAGAAACTTTCTGTATTTATGTTATAATTTTGTTGGCGGGGCGTAGCGCAGCCTGGTTAGCGCGCTTGACTCGGGTTCAAGAGGTCGGCCGTTCAAATCGGCTCGCCCCGACCAGAGCTACTCGCTTGCAGGAAGCCCATTCCAGATTGAGCAACTTTTCACCGGAAGCCTGGTTTTTGGTGAGTCAAGCGAACACTTTGAAAACCAAAAAAGAAACGCTATGGACTGTTTATCTCGAGGATTTTCTTTTATC
>JAGPEW010000113.1 GCA_018056825.1 Candidatus Sordicultor aquaticus | reverse complement strand
AGGTAGAGAATTTCTTTCAAGAAGACCAGGAAGGAATACATAAATTTACCATTAGTTTAGGAGTAGCCAGCTACCCTCAAGATGCCCAAAGTCCCAGAGAATTATTAATTAAAGCCGACCAAGCCCTTTACCAAGCAAAAAAGCAGGGAAGAAACCGGGTAGTCTCTTATCAAGACGACTTTGTTTCTTCCTCATCTTCTCATATCATTGATTAATCTTTAAGCTAGATGAAACCGGTAAAACTCTGAGAAAAGTTCTTGATTTCTCTCATATACTTTCCGGTAAAATTTATAAAGTCCCTCATAAAACTCCTGAGCTCCAGAGTCTGGTTCTATAACAGGATAAGAAGGGAAAAAAGAGTTTGGCAATTCATTCAGAGAAGAAACTTCTCCCCGGATCTTACAAGATAAAAGAAATGCGCCTTTAGCCGGAGCTGAAGGATAGCTACTTAGCTCCACCTTTGTTCCTAGAACATCACACAGCACTCTTTGCCCTTTATCCGAAGAAGCAAATCCTCCACTTATTACTATTCGATGAGGCTTCCCCATTACCTCTTGCAGTAAATCATAAATAGAGCGAACTCGAAATGCCACTCCTTCAAAAGCAGCTTGAAGCAGAGCCGGTTTATCATGAAAATAGGATAATCCAAACAATATCCCCCGGGCATAAGCATTCCAGTTAGGACTACGTTCTCCGGTTAAAAAAGGAAGAAAGAGAGGACGTTGCCGATGGATATCCCATTCCCAATCTTCTTCTCCTATTAAATCTTTTATCCAGGAATAGACAATTCCTCCATTATTTATAGCTCCTCCTCCTACCCATATTCCGTCAGCTAAATAATAACACCAACTCCGTTCTCCCCGGTCAAATACTGGATGAGGAGAACACATCCTGACTGCTCCAGAAGAACCTACTGTTACTACCATCTCTCCTTCCCGGAAAGCTCCATCACCTAAATTAGCAAAGGGCCCATCTCCTCCTCCCCAGACAACCGGAATTCCAGATAACAGTCCTGTTTCTCGGGCAAAGTCTCCCTCTTTTAGAGGAGCAGTGTGCTCAGGAGCCACAAGAAGAGGAAGTTTATCATAAGAAATCCCTGCAAAATCAATAATTTCTTCGTCCCAAGAAAGAGATGAAAGGTTTAAAAGACCGGTAGCTGATGCGGTAGAATAATCACAGAAAAGCTCTCCGGTTATTTTATCTAAGATCCAGTCTTTTATACTGAGTATACGAGAAGTTTTCTCCCACAGATGACTCTGATTTTTTTTGAACCACCAGGTCCGAGGAATATGATATATAGTGTGAAGAGGAGCAGCGTTTTTAAAGTAGAGCTTCCGCTCTCGATAAAGAGGTTTTAATCTTTCTACTTCATCGGCACATCTGGTATCCATCCAGTTCAGAAGATGATATAGAGGCACTCCTTTTTTGTCTACCAATAGAAAACTATGGAGCATAGTATCAAAAGAAATAAATTCTATTTCTCGAGGGGAAAAACCTTCTAGCACCTCTTTTGTTGCTTTCTTTATTGCCTGGTAAATTTCCTCCGGGTTTTGTTCAGCAAAACCCGGAGCAGGGGAAAAAGCCGGATACTCTCTTTTACTAGTCTTTAGAATTTCTCCTCGATTATCGAATATACAAACTTTACAAGAAGAAGTTCCAATATCTATAGTTAACACCAAGTGAGAATTCATAACTATACTCCCGAAAAAGCGTTAAATCCTCCATCGATAGGCACTACCACTCCGGTAACAAAAGAAGAAGCAGGAGAAAGAAGCCAGATTATTGTTCCAATCAAATCTTCTGGTACTCCAAACCGCCCTAAGGGAGTATGATTAATAACTGCCTCTCCTCGAGGAGTTAAACTACCATCTTCTTTGGTTAGAAGATAACGGTTCTGGGTGGTGATAAAAAATCCTGGCGCCAGAGCGTTAACCCGTACTTTAGGGTTATATTCTTTAGCTAAATACACTGCTAACCACTGGGTAAAGTTACTCACTGCCGCTTTAGCTGCAGAGTATCCTACTATTCGAGTAAGAGGACGAAAAGCATTCATAGAAGAAAAGTTAATTATATTTCCCTCTCGACCACTTTCTACCATTAAGCGAGCAAAAACTTGAGAAGGGATGATTGCTCCACCAAATAGATTAAGCATTACCACTTTCCGTAAAGGCTCTAAAGGCAAATCAAAAAAAGAAACCTCGGGAGAAGTAGTAGCATCTTTCATGTTTCCCCCTGCAGCGTTCAATAGAGCATCTATACCCCCAAACTCCTCTTTTACTTTTTTTGCTACTTCTTCTACGCTTTTCTTATCCATAGCATCCATATAATATCCTTTAGCTTCTATACCCTTATTTTTTAAAGCTTCTAATCTTTCTTCTAGAGGAGCAATATCAGTGAGGATAATTTTTGCTCCCGCTTTTCCTAAACCTTCACTAATAGCTGACATCAAAATTCCAGCTCCTCCAGTACAAAACATTACTTTACCCTGGAGAGAAAAAAGGTCCTCTATGTAAGACATTTTATTACTCCTTTCTTAGATAGTTTTTTCTGAAGAAAATAGAAAACTAAGGTGTCGTTCTATATTTTCTCTTACTAAACGATAATGTTCTTCTTCGTACTGGAAAAAGAGATGACTAAGCTCTGAATTGAAAACTCGCCAGACTGAACCATAAGAAATATGCAAGAATTGGCGGATTAAAGGATGAGAAAGAAGGGCAGGCAGTTCTTTGTCTGAAATGGTATTTAAATCTCGATGAATGTCTTCTTTAGTAAAAGAAATCTGGTAAGCTTTGCCATTTTCCTCTAATTCTTTTTCGCTCAACTCATAAATTTTTCTAAAAAGCTGAGGGTCTTTATAGACTACTAATTCTAAACCTTTAAGCCAACTGGTACCTGAGGTTTTCAGGTGAAAGAGTTGGTTAGTTTCTTGAGAAAAAACAGGGTAGATGCTAAACTTATCGCTTCCAGAATGCAAGCTCAGCCGATAACCCCCAATTTCCTGCTGCACAGTCACATGATGCTGGAGAGAGGAAGAAAATTCTTGAATACTCCCCTGGTAATCGATAGCTTTTTCAAAGCTTCCCGGAAATCGAGGGGCTAAACTCTTAAAATCTATACCTCGGTGGTGGAGTTCCTCAGCCACAAAAAAATGAACCTCAGGAGACGTTACTCCTTCTCCTTCATCCAGAGAAATCTCTAAATCATAAGAAGAAAGATTCTCCTGCAAGATAAAATTCATTCTCTCTACAAAATTGATTACTGGAAAATAAACTTTAAACAGAGGAAAGAATTGTTCTTTTTGAAAATCTAATTCTAAACCTCCTCGAAGGGTAATCGTCCGGTCGGCATAATGATTAAAAATTTCTCTCTCTTCCTGAGACATACTATCAAATACTTGTTGCAATTCCCTATCTGACTTGGAAAGCATCTGGTAGTTGGCTACTCCACTCCCGTCCAAAGTGTACATAGAAAAACCACTCTCTATTCCCGCTCGAAGATACTCCTCATCTTTTAAATGGTCAGCATCTGCACCAAAAGGAGTAGGATTTCCACTTTCTAACACCCCCCAAGCAGCACTGAGTAAGACATCTGGAAAGATTCTCCCCATTTTTTGGAGCTCTCGGGGAGATTGTTGAGCAATCACTGGAAAAACTGGGTAATTTTTAACTGCCTCTAAATGAGCTCTAGATATTAAACCCAACCGATCTCCACAGCCTAAAGAAGTTTTAACTCCTGCAGGTTGAGGTTTTAAACTAGGAAAATAATCAGTCAAAGTTAAATAATTTTTGAAGTTAAAAGGATAAAGAAAGAAAGATTTTCCCTTATCTTCTTCTGATTCCAAAAAAAGAGGGTCAGCAAAATAAAAGTTTTTATCTCCCGACCATACTCCCAAGTATCTATCCTTTTCCCCCTTAACTGGATAAATTCTCATTCCTAATTTTTCTTGATACCAGGAAGAAGAATAAACCCGTAAAGAGCGATTCATTTTTTCTTCCAGTTTTTTAACTATCTCTCCTGTCTTATAAAAATCACTCATTTTTTCCTCCTATCTTGAAAGTATAATTCACTTAATCTAAGTTGTAAATTTTTACCAGAAAATTCTCCCTTTTTCTATAATACAACTAACAATAATGGGGGCTTCGTCCCCCTTATAACCCCGAACTATAAAGGGGAGTGCCCCTTTATAA
>JAGPEW010000112.1 GCA_018056825.1 Candidatus Sordicultor aquaticus | reverse complement strand
GAACAGCCTGTGGCACAAGATTAAAAGGCAAAAGAGATGAAAAGGACTAAAACTATGGAGGAAGAAAAAGCCTTCCTCCGGGCGTGGCGATCCCGAGTTTTTAACCCAATGTAACTTGCCTTTTTAATTTTTAAGGCTTAATGAAAAGAGAGATCGCCACGCATAGAGAAAGACAAGGTATTTCTCTATGCATCTTTGTCTTTTGTGTCTTTTGTGTTTTTTGCCTTTTGGGGGTTGGCAAGGGAGTGTACCTCTACTGAGGGAAGCTTTTCTCCCTCAGTAGTTTTTGTCTTTATCTTGCGCCGCAGGCTGTCTTTGTGGTTTAATCATAAATAGTGTCCAGAAAGCAATTGTGGGACATGATTAGGTTATAAGGAGGTTTTTACCCCCTGAGGAAAGCGTTTTTTTCTCAGGTAGTTTTTTGCCTTTTTATTTAAGTTTTTAGCTTTTGTCTTTTCTGGGGATTATAAAGGGGTTCTCCCCACTGAGGGATGCTTTTTCCCTCAGTAGTTTTTGCTATTTTTTTATGTTTTTGTCTTTTCGGGGGTTATGAGGGGGTAAACCCCCTCATTGTTCTTTTTTATCTTATGTCGTAGACTGCCTAAAAATTTTTCCCCGTTTTCTAAAGTTTTTCCTCTATTTGCCGATTATTATTATTGAAGAAAGGTTTTTCTTTGAAAGAAATTGGATAACAGAGAAAAGGGAGGGAAAAACCTTGCAAATTAGAACAAAAATTTCTTTGGGTTTCATTGTCCTTACCTTAGCGGCTTTAGCTATTGGAGTTATAGCCATTTTTGCTTTTTGGCAGATTAATACTTCCTTAGAGGAGGCCCAAAGCCAGGATCCTCTACTTTTGGTCACTTCTCGAATGAAAGATTTGATTTCCCAGAACAACTCTTTAGTTTCTTCTTACTTTCAAGAAGAAAACACAGAAAAACTTAACGCTATAGACCAACAGTTTACCGCACTCAATAACCGTTTCTTGCTTTATTTAGAAGCTCTTCGTCTGGGAACTGATTCGGAAGAGTTTCGGAAATGGCACCAGGGAATGTGGGAAAAGGAAAATTTCCCCTATAGCCTTTCTCCCCTACCAGAGGGTAGCTCGCTATTTCAAGAAGTACAGGAGTTAAAAAACTTGCAGGTTAACTATCAAGCTCGGGTAAATATGGTTAAAAATCTGTGGAAACAATACCTGACTACTAAAGAAGACATGAATCGCAAATCTATAGAAATGGATGAACCATACCAGATAGTGATGCAATTCACCCAGTTAGTGGATGACTCAGTAAAGAAGCTAATGGACCCTTTGGATAGTATCTACTACCTCCTGTTTCGTTATGCTGTCAATAGTGACCCGGAGGGGCGTTTGGGAGAAAACATCAACGCCTATTTTGAGAGCTTAAAAAGAGGAATAGAGGGTTCTCAGGTGCTATCGGAGGAAAGCAAAAAAAATATAGTTACTCAAGCAGAAGACTTAAATGTCAAGTGGGAAGAGCTAAAAAAAGTATTGTTTACGGCAGAAGAAAAAGATGAAAAATTTATGGAAGTTTACCGTTCTTACTCCCGTCTGAAAACGGCTTTAGAAAGTTTGGGATTAGATAGTTGGATAAAAGTGATGAGTGATATAAACCAAAACCAGAAAAACTACCTTTTGGCTTCGGACCTTGAGCAAAAAGAGGCTATCAAGAATAAGGTCAACGGTCTTATGGATACCTTGGGTCAATTTTTAGAGGGAGACTTTCTAAAAACCTATGCCACTGGTACTGCCGAGGTGGTAGTGAACGAGCGCTGGAAACCGTTTCGTAACTTGTGGCAGGAGGTGGTAAAAGCAGATGAGCAAATAAGGGGACTGAATACGACTATTCAAGCCTCTCTTTCTGATATGCAGTCAGTGGGAGAGGAGCTCTCTCAAGCCATGGAAGCTATGAATCAGGAGATATTAAACTCTTTTGACCAGGCTTTTCTCCGGGCCAGAGATCTCCAAAGCCGTCTTTCCCAGATTCTCTACATCGTTATAGGAGTGGTGATAGTTTTCTCCATTATTATGAGTGTTACCCTCTCTCGGAGCATCACTAAACCCATCCAGGAGAGCGTAGCTTTTGCTCAAGTATTAGCGGAAGGAGATTTAACTCAGGAGATAGCAAAGAAAAGGAAAGATGAGATGGGTAAACTCTTTACCTCTCTAAACCAGGCCTCTTCTTCTCTTCGCCGTTTCTTAGAAGAAGTGAGAGAAGGAGCAGATAAAATTATTTACTCTTTAGATGCTCTGCAGCACACTTCTCGGGAAATAAGAGAGGCGGGAGAACAAATTGCTCAGACCGTTTCTCAAGTAGCCCGAGGCTCAGAAGAGCAAAGTCGCAATTTAACTGAGGTCTCTAATCATATGGAAGGGTTAGTGAGAGAAGTAAAGGAAATGGCGGGGAAACTAAAAGAACAGGCTGATAAAGCTCGTCAGACTTTACAGGAGACTGACAAAGTAATAGAAAGCTTAAAAGTCACCGGAGGAAATATAGAGAGAGTGAAAGGAGCGGCTTCTTCTGCTTTCCAGGCCACCGAAGAAGGAGAGAAGACCTTAGAAGAAGTGGTAGAAGCTATGGGGAGAATTAAAGATTCGGTGTTTTCAGTGGGAGAAGTGGTAAAGCGTTTGGGAGAAAGCTCTCAGGAGATTGGCAGCATCACCGACCTCATAACTGGGATTGCGGAAGAAACCAATCTTTTAGCTTTGAACGCAGCCATTGAAGCTGCTCGGGCAGGAGAAGCGGGACGTGGATTTGCGGTAGTCGCCGATGAAGTAAGAAAATTAGCTGAAGAGTCAGCTCATGCTGCCCAACGTATTGCTCAGCTCATCAGCGAAATCCAAAAAGAGGCAGAAAAAACAGTGAAATCTATGACCGAGAGCCAGAAGAACGTAGAAGGAGGAAGTGAAGCTGTAGGTAAAGCCCGAGAAGCCTTTCAAGATATTCACGAGGCTAATCAAGTGGTAACCCAAGAAGCCGATAATATTGCTCTTTCCTTCCAGGTGGTAGAAGAAGCTTCACGACAGATCATTCAGCTCGTGAGAGAAGTTAGCGAAATTGCTAAAGAGACGGAAGAAGGAACGGGCAGAATAGTAGAAAAGTCAGAAGAGGTATTCACCAGACTCAGTAGTGTTGCTTCTATCTCGGAAGAAAACGCTGCAGCAGCTGAAGAAGTAGCTGCTTCTTCCCAGGAGCAAAACGCTGCTCTCCAAGAAGTAGATACCACCATCCAGGAATTAGGAGAAATGGCTCAAGGCCTGAAGGAAGATTTGGGACAATTTAAAATATAGTGAAAAAGAAAAGGGAGGGTTATTTCCTCCCTTTCTCCCCTCCTCTTGAAAGAATACTTTTTTAGTTATAAAATTGTTCTACGAGCGGGGAGGGGCTCTTTTTGGATGGAAAGTAAAAAAAAGTGGTTGATAGTTTTAATTTTATTTTTGCTCCTTTGTCTCTCTCTTCCCGGAGAAGCTAAAAGAGTTCTTTTAGTGGGGGTTTATGACAACCCTCCTTTAGTGTTTCAGGAGGAGGGAACAGCGCGGGGGATGTACCCCGAAGTTTTAGAATATATTGCTCAAAGAGAAGATTGGGACATAGAGTATGTATTTCTTCCCTTTTCCCTTCTCCTTTCTCACTTAAGAGAGGGAAGACTTGATCTTCTTTTGTCTATGGCTTACAGTGAAGAGCGAGAAGAATACTTGGATTTCAATCAGCAAACTTTTTTAGTTAATTGGGGGGAAGTTTATACTTCTCCTTCTCTTCCCGTATCTTCTTTATCGGACCTCTCCTCTAAGAAGATAGCGATAGTAAAAGATGACATATATGGTGAGAAGATAAAAGAACTCTTGCGCGACCTCCAAATTGAAGCTCAATTCTGGGAAACAGAAGACTATAAAGGAGTGTTCGCTGCTGTGAAAGAGGGAAGAGCGGATGCCGGGGTGGTGAGTAGACTCTATGGAGGGCAATTTGCTAAAGTGGCAGGTTTAGCAGCTACTCCTATTGTCTTTTCTCCTACTGAGCTTCGTTTTGCTGTTCCTCAAGGTAGAAACCGAGACATAATCGATAGGATTGATGAGCATCTTTTGGCTTTAAAAATTGACCCTCACTCTATCTATTATCAATCTCTCAATCGCTGGTTGAGTGTAAAAGAGGAAGGGTGGCGTTTGCCTTACTGGTTCCGGTGGTTTTTAACTCTGGTTT